>NZ_JAOQJI010000059.1:0-19147 GCF_025567125.1 Phocaeicola fibrisolvens
CTTGTACACGTGTATCCAAAGGCTCCATGGCCTTTGCCAAATTATCCATAATCAAGAATTTCTTTGATATTGAATCCATATTTATCTGTTTTTTATTATAAAGATAATGAAAAACATCGACACATGCAAACTAAACAACCTAATAATCAGATAAATACAAACATCAAAAACTAAATCCTGTTAAAGAAATTTTGATGCGTTTTCTCTGCTAGGAATAGTGAGATTTCTGTCAAAGTCCTGTGGAATAATCTGAACGAGTTTTGCGCTTATTGCTTTACCCCTTTCGGTTCGTCAACCGTCCACTCTCTCATGTGCGGGGTTCGCGACCACATTTTCTACGGCAGGATTGTTATTTGACTCCCCCATGCCGGTAGGCCTTTCAGGAGCACAATCAGACTGGAACATAATTTGTGGCGATGCGTTCCTCTTTTGCAGAAGGACACGCATCGCCACTCAAATCTAACCGATTCTTTTTTCTAGAATATATGGCAAATTAAGGGAGCGGGCCATAAACAGGGCGAATGTATAAACGGTGATGACGTAATGCCCAGCCTAATCCATGGTTATAGGTCAAATCCGTGGCATTGTTAGTTATCAGATATGCAGCCGAACGGTCGATACCGGTACCAAAGATGTCATAATGAGTGATGCCGGTCCAATAATCGGCTACAGGCAAGATGATGCTATTGCCATTTGGAGCCGTGAACCTCCATACTCTGACTCCGTCGACCATCTCTTCCTTTCTTCCCAACTTGTCCAACTCGGCAAATTCTTCTGCCAATGGCATCCGCCAGCCATCTCCCCATTTGTAAGTGGCTGCATCATAGGCCTTTCTTCCCGCAATAATCACGTCTCCATAAGTTACATTCTCATAATTGTCATGACACAATACGTCGGTTCCGGTATTATCGGCCCATACATACGGCCAACCCAAATCGGTCGGTTGGGCAGCCCCCATGTTGTAGCTTGCCCATTTCACTTTAAGCCCTAAATCGACGGCCTCTGCCGGCTCATTGATTTCTTCCAGATTGAGTATAAGTGTAGACTTTTTATTTACATTATTATAGCCTACATCCTCACCCGAATGGTCAATCGTGAAGATGTTCTTTCCCCGGTGCAGCGCTACATCCAGTTCAAAGCTGACTTTCGCTCCATCCAGATAGTCTGCTCCCTTGAGCTCAGGATGATATTCATATTTTCGGTCTTCTTCTGTAGTCTGCGACAGTTTTCCTGCAAACCAGTAGTAATTTTCTATGTAGCCTTTTAACGTAATCGTATCGATGGCATTATAAGACCGGATGGTTTCGCCGGAGGTATGGGAAGTAATCGTTATCTGAGCTTCCGTATCGACAGCCGGCATTTCCAGTAAGGAGGCACGCTCGACAACCAAGTCTCTTATCGGCCTGTACCAGAGGGTTTTATTGTCCTCGTCTTTAAGAAGAACCGTTATCAAGGAATAACTCTGTACCGGCACAGGGATATAGAATGTCTGTGTGCCTGTAGCCATATCTTCCGGAATATTGGCAACCAGTTCCGGAACATCGAACCAGTTTCCTACCCGCAATACCGGATTGGAAACCGTGACATCGTCTACATAGCAACTCCCTGTCAGGTCGGATGCCCAAAAGTCTTGAGCGAGTACCAGCTTTTTGGCTTTGGCCGGCATGTCGTTTATGGTTATCTTGAGCAAACCGGCCAGGTGGCGGAACGTACAGCTGCCCTCTTCGGAGGGGAAAGCCATCATCGGTCCGTAGGTACTTCCTGTATAGTCGTATTCGGTAGGGAAGGTAATGCTTAATTTATTTCCCTGCAGCGACGCGTTTTCGCGATAAGGATAATAGGCCAGGAAAGGCGTGATATTTTCTGGCAGGTCGCCGGTAAAGATTGCAGTCCCGTCATCCTCCAGCGAAGACAATACGAAGGGCGTACTTTTTGTTTCACCGGTTCCGAACACCCCGATGGTATCATTCAACTGCCAAAGCACCTGGTTTCCCTCGCCAATTTCGGTACGAGTGTCCGCATTATTCTCTATGCGTATTTTCAGGACTGTTTTACCTGATGAATCATAAGAATACCACGTTTCTTCCTGTTTGCAACCGCAGAGTACCATTAAAACGATACCGATGCCATATAAAAATGTCTTTTTCATAATCCTATTTCCTCCTTTTTATCGTTCATACCAGGAACCGTCTTCCCCTTCATAATTCTCATTGCCTCCCGTGATGCCGGATATCTTGCCCTCTTGTGTCACGGTCATGTGATAGATGATATCTCCTGCTTTCAGCGTCACCGTGGCCGTGCGCTCCACTTCTTCCTCGTTTTTGCTGATTGTGAGGATGAATGACGCATCCCCCTTTTCTCCGCTCTCAGGTGAGACCGTGCACCAGCTGTCACCTCCTTCAACCGTTACGGTCCAGTCGCAGTTGACAGTAAAGGCTATTGTCTGGCTGGCTCCTGAAGCCGCACAATCGATTCCGTTGGCAAACAACGAGGCACTTTCGTCGGAGAAGACCAATTCTTCGGGCACTCCTTGCTGACGGACGGAGATGGAAACAGGCTCGCCTGCACTTTCCACCACCAGTGTCGCACTTCTTTCCTGGGTACTTTCGTTCGGTAATACCTCAAAGGAGTCATTCGCTGTCTCTACACTGCGTATCCAGTCACAATCGGACGGTATCACAACCTGGTACTCCACGTTGGCGGTAATGTCCAAAGTGATGATTTCGCCCTCGGGCATGACTTCAAAACTGGTACGGGCTACTTCCACAGAGGCTTGAATCCCTTTCTGTACCACGTTTATCGTTTTCTCTACCGTACCGGCCTTCAACGTAACCGTAGTGTTCCGCTCTTCCGGGTCCGTATTCTCTTCGACGGAAACTACAAAATTGCCCTCGCCGGTCGTGCCTTCGGACGGGCTGACCTTGCACCAGTCATTCGTGGCTACTTCGACCTTCCAGTCGCAATTGCTGGAAAAATAAACCGTCCGGTTGTCTGCGTCGGCGCCGAATTCCATTCCCTCGGTAAAATAAGAAAGACTTTCTTGTGAAACTGTAATCTCGTCCGGAGTCGGGGTGGGTGTTTCTTCCTCAGAAGTGATCTCTGCACCGCTGCAACCGGTTAACTGAAGGGCAGAAAAGAGAATGCCCAGACAATAAAACCCTTTTAATACTACTTTTCCCATAATGTATAAATTAATGAACATATAACAGACAGTTTTCTGCTTGTAGACCGGCCGATTTTATTTCGCTTATCTACGTAGGTCAACAAAAATTTACTTCTTTTTTGCAAATAAAAAAGATTTTCACATTTTTCTTTGTCACCGAAAACAATGATTTTGCGGGTCAGATGTGTTTTTTTTCAAGCAGGGAAGAATAGAAGAATGTTCTTTGGGTAAATTCTGAGAATTAACTTTAATATTAAAGTTGTCTATAATATTCACCTTAATTTAGTTATATTTGCATAGTGAATTAATTGAATGAATTATAAAAGGGGAATTTGAATAAAATACGATTCAATCTTAAACGCTAAAGGGGATATTAGAATTACTTGAAGTTAAATAGTACTGAGCTGAATAGGCGAATGTACGTAATTGATAATTATGAAAAACAAATATTTCTACAGCGAAGACCTAAAGAGCATCAGAGAAATTTGATAAATGCCATCAATGATGTTTCGTCTTGTACTAAACAATTTGTCGTTTTTTTAAGGACATACGGATTATGATGGAATAAGAAATGCCTCTCAATTGAATGACCCTTTCAATTGTTATTCTAAACTGAAAAGTTTCACAGCATACTTTGTTGTGACAGATTCAACAATTTTGTATTGCAAGTATTGCTGTAAGCATTAAACTGACAACGTTTTAATATTAAAATTTTTAGAGTTATGAAAAAAGAAAAGGAACTATTCTTTATCATTGTATTGTTATCATGCCTATTTATCGGATGTTCCTCGAAGGATGCCATAGAACAACCAGAAAAACCTGTCGAGGATCTGACAGAAGAGGAGATAGAAACTGTGTGCGAAAAAACATGGAATGATGTAGCGAACCTTATAGGAGAAAAATTCCTATCCTCGGACAGTCCCTCGGACCTGGAGCCCTACTTCAGTGAAATTAAGAAAATGGATTTTGTGGAAGATGTAATTAGTACCGAGACATCTGTCGTTATCTTACTTAAGAATGGCAATGCATGGAGTTGGATGGTAAAAGACGATATGATTGCGGAAGACATTGAAGATGACAATGCGGCAAATGAACTAAGTGCAACCTCTAACACTGCACGTTGTTCCACCTCTTCTAGGGGAGGTAATGCTGTAAGTCGAACATCGATTTTAAACCATATATCTCAACGTCCTGATGGAGAGAAACTGAAAATACTTATTTTCAATCAAACAGCGTTAGACGAAAGGGAAGGGTTTCAATCTGCTGGGACAAGGCTTCAAGCATTGAAAAAGGCACTTGAAGACAAAGGTGCAGAGGTGACGCTTAAAACCACCAATTACGCAATGGACGATCTTGACGAATATGATCTCTGTCTGCTTCACACACATGGAGAATATGTTAACCCTTATATTGACATAAACACGTGGCAACAACATCGTATTCTTACTAGCGTGGCTGCATCCAGTTTGTCAATTGGCTTCAGATACAATTGGACGACTATAAAGGAAATGCGACATGGCGAATTGACAATGCAACACTATTATACATTATCTGAGAATGAGTTTGAATCGAAATATAGTGAAAAGTTCAAGAAAAGAGAAACATTCCTTTTCGTTGATGCGTGTGAGAGTTTAGAGGGCAATCACGATTTAGCTAAAACGTTTATCAATTGCGGTGCAAGCGGATATATGGGCTATACGAACGTGGTATCTGCATCAAAATGTACAAAGGCTGCAGAAAGTTTCTTTCTATCGTTACTTAATGATAGCACCATCAGCGAGGCTTATTCTGGCATACCATATGAGTACACATACCTGAAGTCTTATATGGATAATGAGACCAAGGAAAACGTAATATGCAATACTCAAATGGAATATGAGTTCGCTTCCGATGAAGTGAAATATTATTGTTATGGTCACATATGTCCCGAGGGAGAGCATCCACATTTAATTGACATGGGCAATGGCATAAAATGGTCATGTTGCAATATTGGTGCTTCAGATCCATACAGCGCCGGAAACTATTATTCGTGGGGTGAAACCAAGACCAAGACTCAATATTCCATGGGTGATAATGAAGAATACAACACAGGGGGATACAGCTACGGAAACTATATTGCCTGTTCAAGTCATGATGTGGCATGGGTGACATCGAATGGCACACTTAGAATGCCTTCGTATAGTGAGTTCAATTCATTAATCTCCACTTGCGATATTACATGGGTCGATTACGGTAGCCATGGAGGGGCTATTCTGACAAGTCGGCTGAATGGGAACAAGTTGTATATAAGTGCTGGTGGCTGGAACTTTAATGGAACTGAATATGGGCGAGACGAAACTGGCATATTGTGGTCGGCAAATAGGGCATTTGACTACATGGGGTATTTCTTGCAAGTGATACGCAATGGCAGTAATCCTTTGATACAGGTTGCCAGTAGCAGATGGAGTGGACATAATGTAAGAGGGGTTGCTGTCTCTGAATGACTAAGATTATGAAAGCTTGGAACCAAACTTTACATTCACCAAAATAGAACAGATTTCAAGCTAAAGGATTTACGGTAACACTTGTGGTGGCAAATTTATGCAATTTGCACTGCAGGTGTTGCTGTAAGAATTTAAAGGATTCGGCAAGAGACATTGGTAATTTGTTCCTCTGCAAAGGTACAAAAAGACACGGAATCTTTCATGAAGCATTTTTTATCTATCATTGAGCCACACAGCAACTCTTCTTTGAGCCTGACAGCAACCAGACCGTTTCATTTACATTCTATCTTTGCCACTGTCAAAACAGAGTCAAACAGCGTATAACATGAAACAGATTTTATTTGTAAACGGAAGCCCTAACCGCCAGGGACATACGGCGGCAATGGCAAAGCAACTGCTCGCAGGCAGGGACTATGAAACCCTGAATCTCATAGACTACAAGATTTATCCTTTGGGACAATCCTTCGCGGACGACCAGTTTGAAGTTGTTATCCAGAAAATGCTGGAAGCGGATGTGCTCGTGATGGGCAGTCCGGTTTATTGGCACTCCGTGACCGGACAATTCCGCACCTTGCTCGACCGTATCTATGACTCTCCGTGGAAGCATCGGCTGGGAGGGAAAGACCTGTATTTCCTTTTTCAGGGAGCGGCTCCTTCTTCTGCCATGCTCGAGGCGGGCAATTATACCATGCGCATTTTCTGCCGTCTGTTCGGCTTGCAATATCGGGGGATGGCCACCCGCATGGGAGAGGCTGAAAAATTAGGTACAAATCTATAAACCAGTAATATTATGACGATGGATAAGAAGACAATCGTAGTGGTAGGAGCCGGACAGGGTCTGGGCAACCACGTAGCAAAAAGATTTGGAAAAGAAGGTTTTCGGGTGATACTGATGGCACGCCACGGACAGGCATTGAAAGCGTACGAGCAGGAGTTTACGGCTGAAGGGATTGAGACCTCTACGCATACTGTGGATGCTGCCAAACCGGAAACACTTACGGAAGCACTTCATTGGGTAAAAAGTACCTTCGGTGCTCCGGAGGTGATGGTTTATAATGTAGGCATCACCGTTCCCGATGAACCGGGAAAGATAGACTGCGAAGAACTGATGCGTCGCTATCAGGTGGATGTGGTGAGTGCTTACCATTGCCTCTGTCAGGTGGCAGATGAGGAGTTCAGCCAAAAGAGAGGAACCTTCCTCGTGACCGGTGGTGGGCTGGCTCTTTATCCGAGTGCGGCCTACCTGCCTTTGTCGCTCGACAAGGCGGCGCTTCGGACCATGGTATATGCCCTGCACGAAGCGTTGAAACCACGGGACATCTTTGTCGGCACCGTGACCGTGTGTGGAGCCATCGGGGGAGACGGTTTCTTTGCGCCTTCCCGCATTGCCGAGAGCTATTGGAAAATGTACAACGAACGTGGCGCATGTGAGACGGTCTATGCTGAAACAAATAAATAAGAAAGAAAACTACCATGAAAACAAGACGATTAAAGAACCTAGAAGTGTCAGCCATCGGTATGGGCTGCATGGGACTCAGCACGGCCTACGGCAAAATTCCCGACGAAAAAGAGTCAATCCGTCTGATGCGGGAAGCACACGACAGGGGGTGCAATTTTTACGACACGGCTGAAATATATGCCACTTACCGTAACGAAGAACTGGTAGGGAAGGCCCTGAAACCTATCCGCAACGAAATCATACTGAGCACGAAATATTCGCCGGCTACTCTTATGGGGCAGGAACACATAGGGGGAGGAAAACTCAGCCGGAACGGAGTACGTTTTGCCATTGAGAATAGTTTGAGACGATTGCAGACAGACCATGTGGAACTGTACTATGCACATCGTGTGCCCGAGGAAGTAAATGTAGAAGAGATGGCAGAGTGGTTCGGAGAACTTATCCGTGAAGGTAAAATCCTGGCTTGGGGCGTATCGGAGGCTACAGTCGAGCAGATACGGAAAGCCAATTCCGTAACACCGCTTACGGCCGTACAAAGTGAATACTCAATGATGGCACGCCAATGGGAAAACAACGTGATTCCACTTTATCGTGAGTTGGGAATAGGTTTTGTGGCTTACTCTCCAATGGCTGGTGGATTGCTCAGCGGTCAATATACGGCGCAGCAACATTACGAAGGCGATGACATCCGCCGGGTCATTTCGCGTTACAAGCCGGAAAATGTCGCTGCCAACCAGCCTGTCATCAACTTGGTGAAAGAGTATGCACGGACAAAAGGTTGTACGCCTGCACAGATAGCACTAGCCTGGGTGATGAAACAGGAACACATCGTGCCCATTCCTGGCATGCGGAGTGATGCCCGTATCAAGGAAAATCTGGGGGCAGCGGATATCCTACTTACTGATGAGGAATATAACACACTCACCGTTGCACTCAACAAGTTAAAAGTGTATGGTAACCGCACCGATGAACAGATTGCTGAATTAGGAGAATTGCGTACCAAACTTTACGGTAGTTCGGGAGTACACAAGCAATAGTAACTTTTCGATATGGGTATTTTAACTATAGCTTTATTGATAGGTATGCTCGTCCCCGTTCAAACCGCGGCAAATGCACGGATGCGGATAAGCGTAGGCTCGGTTTGGGTGGTGACATTCATTTCATTCATGGTGTCTTCGTTGCTGCTGGCGTTGATTTCGGCCATGATGAGAATGCCGTTACTGCCATCAGCAGCACAGATCGCCGTTACACCTTGGTGGGGCTGGACGGGAGGCATTATTGCTTTGTGTACCATTATTATTACCATTTGTCTGTTCTGTGCACTCGGACAATTACAAACCACCATCCTTCCGCTGTTGGGGCAACTTCTGTTTAGTCTTGTTATAGATCATTTCGGACTTTTCGGTTCAGTACGTATTCCGTTTTCCGCCATGCGTATGCTGGCAATGCTTCTACTGATTGCTGGGGTATTGTTGGTTGTAGTAATCCCAAATTTGAGGAAGAGAAAAACTTCACAGACCATAAGCCGTCACGTACTACTTTGGCAACTTTCTGCCATTATAGCGGGCTGCCTCATGGCATCCATTGGTGTTATATACGGCAGATTAGGTCTTTGCCTCGGATCGGCGGTACAAGCATCTACCATGTCATTCTTCATCGCAACCATTATAATTACGGCCATATGTATCGTAAACCGCAAGGTTGGGCGTATGCGTATGTTTATCAGAAAAGGAAATCCGTGGTGGATGTGGCTGGGTGGCATATGTGGAGCCATCGCCGTGTTCGGCAATTCATGGTTGATACCGCAGATTGGGGCAGGCGCATTTTTTATGGCTTTGCTGCTCGGGCAGATGTTGCTTAGCCTTCTGATGGAAAAATACGGTTGGATGGGTGCTGTACAGAAACGGATTTCATACGTCCAGATTGTCGGCGTGGCCTTAATGATGGTGGGAGTGGTTGTGCTAAAAATATAATGACAATAACTTAATAACGATAGTTTTAGTTTTTTGATTTCATTTTATTGCGTAGATGGAGGCTATGGAGACTGAATTGACGAAATCTGTCACACTGAACAACGGTGTGAAAATGCCGCGCATCGGTTATGGGGTTTATCTGATTCCATCCGGCATGACGGAACGGTGTGTCCGTGAAGCCTTGCGCTTGGGCTATCGTTCAATTGATACGGCGCAGTGTTATGGCAACGAACGAGAAGTGGGTGTTGCTGTCCGTAAATCTGGATTATCCCGCAATGAGGTGTTTATTACCACTAAATTGTGGGGATGTTCCAACTATCGTGACACGCTATCTTCCATTGACTCTTCCTTACGTCGTTTGGATTTGGATTACATTGATTTGCTTCTCATTCATGAACCGACTGGTGATATTCCGGAAATTTATAAGGCGATGGAAGACGCCTATCGTGTCGGAAAACTGCGTGCCATCGGAGTAGCAAATTTCCTCGATGATGCTTACTT
The DNA here is from genome assembly GCF_025567125.1 of Phocaeicola fibrisolvens. Taxonomy (NCBI): domain Bacteria; kingdom Pseudomonadati; phylum Bacteroidota; class Bacteroidia; order Bacteroidales; family Bacteroidaceae; genus Phocaeicola; species Phocaeicola fibrisolvens. Next base: position 9,580 of record NZ_JAOQJI010000059.1, read on the forward strand.
GAACTTGGTGGAATATGCTGAGATTATGCCTGCCATCAATCAGGTGGAAACCCATGTGTTCCGCCAACAGGCATCCCTGCGTGAACTGATGAAGCTTTATGGTACACAGGCAGAAGCATGGTCGCCTCTTGCCGCCGGACGCGACGGATTCTTTACCCAGCCAGTTTTGGAGGAAATAGCTCGTGCACATGGAAAGAGTGTGGCACAAGTCGGATTACGCTTTCTTTATCAGCAAAATATCATTGTCATTCCTAAATCCACTCACATAGAGCGAATGCGTGAAAACAAGGAAATAGAGGATTTCATGCTGACGGATGAGGAAATGCAACGTATCATATTGCTCGATAGAGGAAAAAGTTTGTTTAACTGGTGGTAAACATTTAATTTTGTTTCGTTATGCTAAAAGAATCACAAGTATACAATTATTGGGACATCGTGTATAGTTGCTTCGTGCCGCACGAGATGCTGTCGGAATACCGGATGCCTGTCCACGTCCTCATCTATGTCTATTCGGGCGAGATGCTGGTGTACGACAACGGACGCACGCTGAAAGTCGGTGAGGGGAATTATGTCTTCATCAAGCGCGACCATCAGGTGAAACTGTTGAAGCATACCGTGGGAGATGCTCCTTACAAGGCCATCAGTATTCGTTTCGAGCGCAATTTCCTGCGTGACTTTTTTGGCACGCTGGACAAGGCTACGCTGCCCAAGGAGGTGAAACGTATCCGTGAATCCGCTCTGTTGCTGCCTCAGACACCAGCATTGCAGAGTCTGTTCCTGTCGCTCTTTCGATGCCCACGTCAAACCGAAAGACGAGATTATCCGCTTGAAGATGCAGGAGGCCCTTTATTGTCTGCTGGACACGGATATGCGTTTTTATCCTACGTTGTTCGACTTCAGCGAATCGTGGAAGATTGACTTGCTGCCTTTCATGGAGGCGAACTATACCCAGGACATGACGCTCGACGAGTTTGCCACCTACACCGGTCGCAGCCTCGCCACCTTCAAGCGCGACTTTGCCAAGGTGAGCGATGTTTCGCCGGAGAAATGGCTCATACGGAAACGGCTCGACAAGGCATACGAATTGTTGGCTGCCGGCCACCTCAAGCCTTCTGAGGTGTATGTGGCGGTCGGCTTCAAGAACCGGTCGCATTTCTTCAATGCCTTCAAGCGGCAGTTCGGAGTGTCGCCGGGCGGGGTAGCCGTTCATTCGTGAGAGGGAGACGGAAATAAAGAAATCAAATGGAGCACTGTCCAACGATGGGCGGTGCTTTTTTATGTTTGTTCCCGTGAACGCATTTGACCTCTTGTCGGGAAGAACAGAAACAGGCATCATGGAAGCCGCTTATTCGGCAGCCATCGCCTGCTTCTTAGAGAGAGTAACAATCAATTTTGTATTTCACAGGCAGATTTAAGTAAATTCTGCATATATTCTATGACATAACTTTGTGGAATCTTTTCTTGTTCCAACCGCCAGTTGTTGTTTTTGATTGTTTCATAGGTTATCCGATCGGCATTTGTCAGGTTTAAATCGGCTGATACATTGCTTTTTGTACCTTCGTCATTTTCAAAAAAACGATTGAATGTCTCGCTGTCCATCAGCAGGCTCTGTGCTTGTGGAAAATACCCTCTGAACTGAGAGAGAATTTCAAATCCTTGGGCATCTAGGTCGCCCCAGTAGTAGAGTTGTGCATGCGGCAAAAACATTGAGTTTTTCAAGTTGGCTACCCCATATCCGTGTCCCCAAATGATAAGGGAATTCTTGACAGAAGGGAAGGTAAGGAAATTCATCTTGTTCTCTACGATAAACACGGATTCTATTTCCCAGTGAAGATTGCAGAATTCACTCATTGGCAGACTCAGATCCTTCAACCCCGCTCCATAACGATGGGAGAGGTTCTCATCAAGGAAGCGGATGCGTATCAGTTCTTCATCGTATTTCAAATGATAGCGCGGTTCAAAACGTTTCTCACTGGTGTTTACGTAATCGGCAATGAGAATGTCGAGCAATTCTTTGAGTATACCTTTGTTTTGTTCTACAAACTTGGTGTGAACCTTAATGGGCAGTTCGCGGATGTATAGATTCGGCTGAGGGGTATGACTGAAATAAGTCAGCACTTTCAGCAAATCGGGCCACAGGGAAGAGTTTTCTATGACCTTGTGAGGGAATTTTTTTGCCCAATCAGTCAGGAGAGGGAAGGCAGTCAGCAGAGTGGCAATATCTTTCTTGAACTGTTGTGCTTCTGTTTCTTTGCGAATGAATTTCAACAAATCTTCTTCCGTGTCAAAGGAAATTTCTTGAGGAAGTCCCTGCCTCCCTAATATTTTATGGTTCACCGTTTGCCATTTGATGGAGTATCCATACCCTCGTTCTTCTTTCGAAGAGGCCGTGATGTCTTTTTTTTCCATTTGCCAGGTTTTGAAATCATTGCTGGGTTTCTTATCGCATGGAATTACGATTCTTTCGAAAGAAATGCCTGCAACAAGGTTTTGCAGGTACTGGGAATATTTCTTTAAGGCTTTATTTTTTATTTCGGATGCGCTAATCATGGTTGTACAGCTTTTTTATATTCGTCCTTGTATTCTAAAATAGGCATGTTGTAGAGTACGGATGTGTTTCCTTTACGTTCTACATAGTGCACAAATGAAATGTAGTTCTCCACAATGTGGATGTTGTCGCTGGGAGTGACCACCAGCAGTTGCAGGTGTAGCTGGTTGCAAAGTTCCAGCAGGTAGCGGGCTTTGTCTTCATCCTGTGCCTTGAAGGCCTCATCGATGGCAATAAACCGGAAAGACGATTCCAATCCGCTGCTTGTGAAGCCGAACTGATAGGCGATGGCCGAGCCCAGAATGGTATAAGTGAGCTGTGCTTTTTCCCCACCTGACAGTTGCCCCATACTTTCATAAGTCTTATACTTTTTCCCGGTTGCTTGGTAGAATTCTTCGGCTCTATAGGTAAACCAGGAGCGTACGTCGCTCACCCTGGTGCGCCATGGCTCATTTTCAAGTTTTTTCATGAAGGGTGCGATATGTGCTTCGAAATGGTGTTGGCGGCCATCAATCGTGGCATCCACTTCATGCAGATTCGGAATGGCCTGTCTGAGCAGGTTGTAGAAGTCTTTTGCTTCTGCATCTGGCCTTTTGATGGCAGTGAGCTGAATATAAGTACCCTGGTCTTTGTTGAACACAATTCCCTTAAGCGACAGATTCAGGTGGTCTATCGCCTTGCATATTGTTCCCTCCCATCTTTCGAAGAAGATTTTGTAGGAGTTCACTTTGTGATAGATGGTTTCTTGCAGGTATTGATTGAATTTCTTTTCGTAACTCATCAGGTCTTCTTCTTTCAGCCGATTGTAAAAATTCTGATACTCTTCAATCAACTCCGTATGCTCAGGGTCGGGCAGGCTGTTCACATCCGAAAGCCAATCCTTGTATTTCTCAGTCAGTTCCTTGGCGGGTCGTTTCACGGCATAAGCCAGTTTCCTGATTTTTGACTTCAGACTGTCTTTTGTCTCATTCTTGTTTTTTAAAGATTCGTTTATGGAGGATTGGAAATCGGTGCGCTTGCCCTCAAGTTGTTCCAAAGGGATGTCGAGTAGTTCGGGATGCTGCTGTTCCAGCATATATGTGTCTTTATCTCCCGCCCGATTTATGAACTCTTGGTTTTTCTGTAACAGGGTGGACAAGGTTTCTTGTTCTAATTTGAGTCGGCCAATCTGTTCATTAGCTTTTGCAATAGAAACATTCAATTCTTTTATTTTTTTATCTGTAGCTTCCAATTCTTCTTGGAGCGCCTTTGTTTTGTTATCTGCGGTTTCTAATTTCCTTTTTTCTTCTTCATCTTTTTGTATGGCCTTGGCACATGACATCCAGTCGATGCTTTCATAATCCACAAACTCTGTCAGCAGCTTGTACCAGTTTTGTGTCTGGCGTTTGCAGTCCGTTTCACGTTTTTTTATTGCATTGATTTTTTTCAGATTGTCTTGCTGTTCTTGCTGCAATTTGTGCACTTCGCTACGGAGATAGGAAATTTTGTCTCTGTTATCCCATCCCAGTACATAGTTGTCTCTGCTGCGTACTTCCTTCCGGTCATCCTTCTCGTGCTTGTTTTCTACCGACTTAATCAGGCCCTCTCTGGTCACAGCCTTTTCCGGGTAAGTGTTGAACTCGGCCAGGTTGTCCACACACGCATAATTATAGCGGTGACAGACTTCATACTCTATCCAGTCTGTATACCGGTTACCGGCCTTGAATTCAATTTTCTGGAGCAAACGGTTTTCGCCAGTTTCTCCTCTTTCCATTTCCTTGAGAGAAGTAAAGCCTTCATAATGCTGATACACAATCCGGCCATTAAGGTTATGCGAGTTGACATACTCGTTGACCTGCTGATAATACTTGTCGGGCACAATTAGTCTCAAGGCAAAATGATGAAGAATGCGTTCGATAGAAGCCTCCCATTCCAGCTCATTTTCCTTCACACGGATTAATTCGCCCACGAACGGAATTTCCTCTGCGGTAGCCCCTGTATGTCTCAATATCTCGTTCCGGATTTCAGAGACACGCCCTGAGATGTTGTTCTTGTTCTTTATCAGTTCTTGTACCCTTTTTATGCATTCATTGATAAGGGTTTCTGTTGTCTCGGCCGCATTCTTTTCCTTTCGTAGCTCCTCGGATAAGTCTTCTTGTACTTGCTGCTGCCTGCGGTATTCAGTCTCCGCTTTCTTCTGGTTCTCTTCAAACTCCTCTTTCGAAAGATTTTCAGGCAGATTCAGGTCGAGGGCCAGTTTGTTATAATCGTCAAACTTCTCCCTTCTTTTATCACGTTCCTGTATGTTCTGACGGATGCGGTTGGCTAACTCTTTAATCTGTCGGCTTCCTTCATCTTGCTCAATGTCCAACTGGAGGTTGGAGCGTTTGTTTGTTTCCTCTTGACGTTCCTGCTCTAACTGACAAATCTTTTCTGCCTGTTTCCGGTGTTCAATTTCATTGAGTGTTATCTTTTCCTTCGACAGCTGTACAATTCGTGCGGCAAACCAACAGGCTGCCATCTCTTTTTCCTGTTTCAATTGATGGATTTCTAAGTCGACATGCTGCAATTGTTTGGCTGTCTCGTTGATAGGTTCGAGCAGTTTTATTTGCTCTTTCACTTTGTCGATGTTGTTCTTGGCTTCCATCAAATTCTGGAAGTTGTTGCGCAGTTCAATGTATTGGGTCTCCGCAGATTGCTCGTCCAGCATGTGGTGGCGGATAAAGTGGTCGAGGTCGTCCAGTACCTTTACACCCACAATCTGATTGAACAAGGTCAGCGCATTCTCGGAACGCATGTTGAATAACAGACAGATTTGAGAAGCATATTCTGAAGGGCCGTTGCAGAAATCAATCACCTTTTTGACGGAATTGGCGTTATAGTGCTTTTCCAGTTTTTTGCGCCATTCACCACGCGGATCAAGCTTTGCAAAATCCGTTTTAATCTCAAGTTTTGTCTTTGCAATGCCGTACACCACTTTCAACTCCTGGCCGCTGAAATACCTGACCTGGAATAAGGTGATTACTTTTTGGGATGCATTACAGAACGAAGCCAACAGTACAGAACGGTTCTCTTTGTTGCGCAGCTTCATGGTTGTCGTGCCAGAACCTCCTTCTTCCTGCTGGGTTCCATAATACCCTAAGACGTAGGATTCTTCTGTGCGGGCACCTTTTTTTTCTGCACCGGATGACTGGTTGTAGAAACGCTTTCTTTTAAGCGGTACCAGTAGGGTGAGCAATGCATCGACAAGCGTGCTTTTGCCAGAAGCATTGGCTCCTGTGAGCAATGAGTTGCATCCCTGGGGGCTGATGCGATAGATTTCTTTGTCGAATGTGCCCCAATTATAGATTTCCATATAATCGAGCCGATAGCCCGATTTTTCAGGAGCCGTATTAAATAGATTCATTTGTTGTATCATAGTCGTTCAGCTTGTTTTTAAACTCCACTAGGTCGTCCAATGTAATTTTCTCCTTGATAATCCGGTGTATTTTATAGCGTGTCTCCATACTGGCTTCAGATTGCTTGGGGGCGACCAGGAAACCTAATTCAATTACTTTGGATATGTAGTTGTCCAAGTCCTGCTTGAATTTCACTTGGTTGAATTTGGCAGGCAAGAAAAGTTCCACTTCTTCTTTGATTTGTGAGGCCGTGACGTATTTCTCGTCCGATTGTGAATCGGTAGGATTCAATTCGAAATCTTCAAGCATCTGTCTTAGTACGATTAAAACGACCGACACTTCAAATCCCAGTTGCCGACGTGTGACCAGATTGATGGTTTTTTCGTCATCCAGGAGAGCCTGCTTCACAAATGCAAATCCTTCGTCTTTCTTCACAATCAGGTCAAGCCCGATGACACTGAGGTAATCTTGAATTTCGGACTGGTATAGCAGGATGTTGTCCCAGACCGAATCATTGTGTTCTACTGTTCCCTTCAGCAGCTTTACGATAGCTTTCGAGTAGGGTTTTATATGGGATGTATTCATTGAGGGATGATAATTATTTCAGGTACTACAATTTTTTTCATGTTTTCTTTGTCGAATACGATGTCTTGTGTCTTTTCCGGTCTCACTACCGTATGGTATTCCTTCAACACGCTAAGGTAGCCAAAGACTTCTGTCAGTCCTTTGGTGATTCCTGATGAAGCTTCAATTACCTCACCGAGTGTGACTTGGGATTTTTGTTTCAGTACTTCTTCAATATGCTTGCGCAGCACGTCACGGTCTACATAGTACGGATTATAGAGTTGTTCCAGTCGGCTCAGGTCGTTCAAACTCAGTTGGGCATCCATGGGGATATCTTTATATTCGGTTTCTGAGGCTGGTTTGAAGGTTAACGACCGTTCCAGAGGCAATCTGATTTCAATTTCTTCCATTTCGAATCCAAAATCAGGAGAATTCTTCTGACTGCTTACCTTCATAAGCAATTGCTTGATGTCTCTGATAATCTCTCGGGTAATTTCAGTGTTCGGTTGCTCCTGCTGGCGAATGATGCGGCTCAGTTTTTCTGCCATGCGGTCGTTCGTTTTATACACTCTTTGTCCGGCATCAAACAGATGGAGTTTGACATCCTTGAGAAAACGGTCGTGCACATCAATCTGTCGGTCATCGAGTGATTCGAATAAGTTTTGCGTCAGCATGTCCCATTCCTTTTGTAGTTGAGGAGACAGCAAGAATTCCCAAAAGGCATAAAAACTCTTTCCCTGCGAGGAGTCCTTCAGTTCACTGTAAGCATCGAAAAAATAATGCAAAATCTCCTTCTTCTGCAAGTTTGCCATTTGTTGCTGATAAATCTGCTTGATGATAACTTTGAAATTATCGTCCACTTCCTTGAAGTCGGATAGCAGCTCTTTAGCCATTTTGTTGAGGTGGTTGTAGCGGGGAATAATTTCGTACTCTTCGAATACCTTCACATCGTCGCCCATCTCAAGACGTTGGATTTGCTGCTCGATTTCCAGTTTCTTGTTCCTTAGCAAAGCAAGTCGTTTATTCCGGTCTTCGTTCGTGAATTCAACCAATTCCTTAAGCTGGCCAAACAGTGCTTTGAATTTCGATTCCGTGCCGATGTATTCTTCCTTTCTCAAACTGTTGTCTATCCAGTCGAATACTTTGCTGGTATACGACGATATTTCATACATGACTTCACCTACATCGTTTTGATAGTTGGTGAGATAGCCTTTATTGGCCCAGTCTTGTATCCAGCGTCTGGCTTTCTCTTCATTGGTTTCTATTGTAGGGGAGCGTTCTTCTTCCTCTTCCAATGCATCTTCTTCCATCTCATCCAGTCGATTGACCAGCCTTTGATGGAGATACTCCTCTGGTACTGCTGTTTGTTCCTCAAAAGCTTCAAGCAGAAAGACGAGGAAGAACCTCAAATTCTTAGGTTTCATTTTCAGCAGTTTTATACTTGGGGAGTTTTCCAGTATATCTATTAATTGTGCTTTCTCCATAGATGTTACAGGTTAACCCTTACGGATGTTTTTCTTTCTTATTTTTAGATGCTCATGCGTTAACAAGAGTCATTTGTCCTAAGATACAAGTCTTATTTTAGATATTCAAATTTTTATGAATAAAATTTTTGTGATTTTGTTTCAGCAATCAATTATGGAATTATAAATGAATGGGCTGAAGCATACCGTAAGGAACGCTTCCTGAAAGTCATCAGCTTCTGCTTCGAGGATAGTTCTTCCTCAATAAAATATGCCCCGCTTGTAGAATTTAACCCCCTAAATTTGTCTATTACAAAATAAATCGTAATTTTGCCCCCATGGAATTAGTAGCCGAACAGACAAGTCCGTCTGTCGGTGCAAGGGAATCCGGTGGAAAACCGGAGCTGTACCCGCAGCTGTAACCTCCATTCCAGAAATGTCTGTAACTACAAGTGTCACTGTCGCTTATGTGCGATGGGAAGGCCCTACAGACAGGAGGAAGCCAGAATACCTGCTAATATCCACGACGACAAAGCATGGGGCTTCCGGGATTAGGAGCGCAAGGTGCACCTTATGAATACAGATTCGTAATATTTTGTTTCCTGCCTGTGGGGGAGGACTTTACTTATCTTCATCTGAAGCCGCATGCCCGCTTTATAATTTTGACAAAAAGGTTGCATGATGAAGAAAATGTTAGGATTCATTCTCCCGTTGCTGTTGGTAGGCAATGCCCCACATTCCGTGGCACAAAGCATGCAGGAGGGCAAGAAAGTGGAAGACCTTTCCGTGAGGTTGGACGAGGTGGTGGTGACGGGTACCGGCACGGAACATTACCTGAAAGACGCTCCCGTACAGACGGAAGTCCTCACCCGGAAGGCGTTGGAACAATTCCAGGCACGCAGCATGGAAGAACTGCTGAGTGGACTTTCCGCTTCACTCACCTTCCATGATGGAGACATGGGCGGCCATATCCAGTTGAACGGGCTGAACAACGATTACATCCTCATCCTGATTGACGGCAAACGGATGAACGGGGATGTAGGCGGACAAGAACGACTTGAACCTGTTGAACCCGGCCAATATCGAACGCATTGAAATTGTGAAGGGAGCTGCCTCCTCCCTTTATGGAAGCGATGCCATTGCCGGGGTCATTAATATTATCACCAGGAAGAGTCCTCACAAGATGGAACTGACCAGCACCAGCCGGGTGGGTGAGTATGGCGACGTCAGGGAAAGCGCTTCCTTCGGACTGTCCGTCGGAAAGATAAAAAGCGTGACGGGAGTGAACTTCCGGCACACGGACGGTTGGCAGAATACCGACTTGCAATGGAACCAGCAGCAGCTGAAACCGGGCTCCACGCTGAAAACGGTGAACCGCTCCACCAATTATACTTTGTCCGAGAATCTGGAATGGCACGTCAATGATCAGCTTCAGTTGACGGCTTCCGGCAGTTATTACGAACGCTGGGTTGCCCGTTCGCACGGACAATGGAGTTATCTTGCCAATGATTTCTATTATCGCAATCATTGCTGTCCGGAGAAATTTTACCACAGCGTAAGCTGTCTAGGACCGTTACCCTCCGGAACATTAGCAGTGAGGTCGGTTTGATTAAATA
>NZ_JAOQJI010000006.1:0-39989 GCF_025567125.1 Phocaeicola fibrisolvens
TTTTTTTGAGGAAAATCCAAACGACTTCAATCTGATATGAAACGACAGAGGCCATCTCAATTCATTTTGAGACGGCCTCTTCTGTTTTTGTATGGGGCAAGTAGAGATGATTCTCTTTTGTCCCATTCATTTTGGCAAAATGTCTTTATGAATATACCTCGACACATTCGTGCGGAGACCTCGTCACGTTGGTGATGAGGCCTCATCACGTTCGTGTCAAGATATCGTCACGTTCGTGACGAGGTAAATTTGAATGCAGTTGTTGGAAAATGAGTATAATACTTGGGATAACTTTATACCAGCTTCCGGATTTTCATATTTTCTTTCAAAAAGTTTTTACTTTTGTGTAGTTTTTCTGATGGTTTTAGCGTCTAATGGTCAAAAACAAATTCATACGATATGAAAACATTGGATACTGCATTTGCGCAAATGGTCAAAGAGCATAAGAGTACTATTTATACGGTGTGTTTTATGTTCTCGAAAGATGCCGATGAAGTAAGCGATCTTTTTCAGGAGGTGCTTATTAATCTTTGGAAGGGATATGATTCCTTCAAGAATCTCAGTAACGTCAACACATGGATATGGAAAGTGAGTTTCAATACTTGCATTTCATGTGAACGGAAAAAGAAAAGGCGTGCTGTGGTGCCTTTGACCATGGATATCAATCTTTTTGAAGATAAAGATGAAAATTCCAAGCAGATTCGTCTGCTCTATGACCGTATTCATCGACTGAACCCTTTTGATCGTGCCATTGTCTTGTTGTGGCTGGAAAATATGAGCTATGAAGAAATCGGTGCTATTGTGGGGATTTCGACCAAAAATGTATCTGTACGTTTATATCGTATCAAGGAGGAGTTGAAAAAAATGTCGAACCATTAAAATGTGCTATCATGGAAAATTTTACAGATAAATTTGAATTAGACGAGATGAAGCAACAGATTCAGTTGTTGAAGGACAAGCTGGCTAAAGAAATCATCGTTAGTGAAAAATTGCTCAAAAACTCTACACAAGACAAGATTGCCTATATTAATCGGAAGAAAAGGTTTATCTATTTTTTGATAGTTTTTGCTTTAGTCTATTGCAATACATTTTTCTTGCTGATGGGATATTCGTGGGTTTTCTGTGCATTTACTTCTGTGTTTTTGATTATAGCTGGAATTTACCAGCGATATAGCCATAAGGGTGTCAGTATTGATTGCATTTCAACGGGCAACTTGTTGGATATCAGCAAAGCATTGGTGCGGATGAACCAACTGAATTTAAGATGGCTTTATTTTGGTATTCCGTTTGCTTTGTGTTGGATTGTATGGTTTATGTTTGAAAGTTACTCGAAAGTGGGAGGCGAAATGATATGCTATGGAGGTAGTGTCGGTTTCGTATTGGGCGCTGTGGGAGGAATTCTGCATTGTGTTCATGTCCGTCGTAAGGCCAAAGAGGCAATTCGTGACATTGAAGAATACACCATAGATAATTGAGCAATTACCGGTTGGTTTTCGTTGTATCTGTCTTGAAAACTAGAGGCTGTTTCGATTTTGTTTTGAGCTGCCCCCAAAAAGTTTTGTGTTTAACTTTTGGGGGCAGTTTAATTTGAGACAATATTCATTTTGTGCGGATTGGTCGAAGGTGATTTCATTTTGTTTTACTCATTTCTTCAAAGCACCTTCATGAAATTACCTTGTCACGTTCATGTCGGGGTAACTTGGTTTCTTTATCCTAGTGAAACGTCCATAGATTGGGGTTGGACTGGTATATTGGGATTAGTCTCTTTTAGGTATATAATGGAGGATTATAAGGAGAAGTTTGAAAGGATGATTATCTTTCAATTTATTCTATGTTTTTATAAATCAGTTGTGTATAGGTCTCCACATTTATATGAAATTTAAATTGGATGTATACTGAAAAATGAGTAGGTTTTGTTTGTTATTTTCATAATTTTTAGGTATTGATAAGCTTCTTTGGGTAGTTTACCTTTGCGATGTTCAAAATCGCAGAGAAATGAAAAAAAAAGTTAGTTTATTTTTTACTATTCTTTGTTGTGTTGCAGGAACTGTTTCGGCTAGTGAAGTTGATTCGGTGCAGGTAGCAGGAGAATATGTGAAAACAGCGGTGCAAAAGCAACGTGCAGATAAGGATGGATATACCCGTTTCCGTCTGGGAGGCTATGGAGAAGCTGTGGCCAGTTTTAAGGATTATGGCATCAACCGTTATTACGGAAATCCAAATGGAAACACCCGTGATCATCGGAACACGATTTCTATTCCGCGCTTTGTGCTGGCAATGGATTATAAGTTTACTCCGAAATGGATTCTGAGCGCAGAAATCGAATTTGAAGCCGGAGGAACCGGGTCTGCCATGGAGCTGGAGAACTCGGAAAACGGCGAATATGAAACGGAAATGGAAAAAGGGGGAGAAGTGGCCTTGGAGCAGTTTCATATCACCCGTCTTATTCATCCGGCTTTCAATGTGCGGGCGGGACACATGATTGTGCCGGTGGGACTGACCAATGCACATCACGAGCCGATTAATTTCTTCGGTACAGTGCGACCGGAGGGTGAAACCACCATCCTGCCTTCTACCTGGCATGAAACGGGTATTGAGTTTTTCGGTACGTTGGGAAAAGGATATGCTACTTTCGACTATCAGGTGCTGGTGGTGGCTGGACTGAATGCCAACGGATTCGACCGGAATACTTGGGTTGCCAGCGGTAAGCAGGGCTTGTTTGAGGAAGATAATTTCAACTCTCCGGGTTATGTGTTTCGTGTAGATTACCGTGGAGTGCCGGGACTGCGTGTGGGAGGTTCTTTTTATTATTGTGCCAATACGGCAGGTAATTCCGACAAACCCAATTTCTACGAGGGACAGAAAGCACCGCTACGAATTTATTCAGGCGACTTGCAGTACAAGAATGACTATGTGACCGCACGTGCCAATGTGGTCTATGGTAGCCTGAGCAACTCCAAGTTTATTAGCAGCAAGAATGTCCGTTTGTCGAACAATGCTTCTTACAGCCGCGTGGTTCCGGTAGCTAAAAATGCGGTCAGCTATGCCGGAGAGGTGGGTGTGAATCTGCGTTCCATTTTCAATCACAATCCCAAAGTTCCTGTGATTTATCCGTTTGCCCGCTATGAATATTATAATCCGCAAGAAAAAGGAGAAGCCGGGCAGACCATGGACTTGCGTAACAAGGTCAGCATGTGGGTGGCCGGATTGAATTGGTTTGCTCTGCCTAATCTGGTGGTGAAGGCAGACTATACTACCCGTCAGATTGGTACGGGAAAGATGTTCGGAACCGGACCGTATACCAGTGAAAATGAGTTTTCCATTGGCTTGGCCTATATCGGCTGGTTTTTCAAGAAATGATTTATTAACTCCTAAAAAAACTATTATGTATATGAAAAAGAATTTCTTTTATGCGGCAGCCTTGGCAATGGGGCTGACCTTTTCGATGACAGCGTGCAGTAACGAAGACACACCGACAGAACCGACCGATGCGGCCAACATTGATTATACGTCGGAAAACGCGACGAGCTGGAACAACTATATGAAGGCAGTGGTTACCTTGCTTCGTAAAGATGCTTCCGACTTGTACGGGTACTGGGCTACCAGTTACAAAGGAGGTGAAAGTTATGCCGTAACCTTTAAAAATCATGGGGCACCGTTTAACAGTGCAGGTTCTTGCGTGCAGCAAGTGATAGACGGTTGTGTAGATATTGCCAATGAGGTGGGAGAAACAAAAATCGGTGACCCGTATTCCAAATACCAGGCAGGGAAGGTGACAGAAGCCCTCTATGCGGTAGAATCCTGGTATAGCTGGCATTCGCGCGAAGACTATTCCAATAACATCGTATCTATCTGTAATGCTTTCTGCGGCGTGCGCAGTGAGGCTTTGATTAGCGGAGCCGCTATTGATAAAACTCAGGTGGCCGCGCAATCCTTGTACACGGTATTGGTGAGCAACGGGCAGCAGGAACTGGCAGATAATACATTGTCGGCCATCAAGAATGCTTACGATAAGATTTTAGCCATCCCACAACCGTTCCGTAACCATATCAACAGCGAACAGAGTCTGGCGGCTCAGGAAGCTTGCAGTGAACTGAGTGTCTTGTTGAAAGATAAGGTAAAACCGGCTTGTGATGCATTGTCGGAAGCAGTGCTGAGTCCGGTGGTAAAGAACTACGTGGATGTAGTGGTATTACCCACCTATTCAGACCTGAAAGACAGAGTGGCTACTTTGTATGACAAGGTGAATACGCTGGCAGCCAACCCAACCAATCAGGCTTTCAAGGATGCCTGTGATGCTTGGATTACTGCCCGTGAACCATGGGAAAAGAGTGAGGCTTTCTTGTTTGGTCCGGTAGCCGATCAAGGGCTTGACCCGAACATGGACAGCTGGCCGCTTGACCAAGCTGCCATCGTGAACATCCTGAATTCAGGAGATTACAGCCAGATGGAATGGAGTGGCGACTACTCTGAAGACAGTGAAGCCATTTCCGCCGCACAGAATGTACGTGGTTTCCATACCCTGGAATTCCTGTTGTTCAAAGACGGACAAGCACGTACGGTAGATTAAGCATTAAGACAAATTTTTGATGAATGACAGGCAGGGGAGTAAAGAAGGGGAAGCCCTCCTTTGCTTCCTCTGTATGTTTCCGAAAAAGAGAAGAATAAATGAGAATAGTAAAACTTTTGTTATACGGACTTTTTCCCTGTCTTCTATGGAGCTGTGAGAAAGAAGGAACCGACCAGCAGTACGTGGAGGTGCCGGAAGGCTTTGCACTGTCAGCCGGTACGGCTACCAATTTTCTGACTTCTTCGAAAGCTTACGACTTTGAAGCGTCGTGGCTGTCGGGTATTTACAGCAGCCGTTTCAACGATGGAGATGGATTGTATGACGATGTGCGTACCAGTAGTAACCAGGATGGTGGATTAGGTCCCGTGTATGCCGGTTATTCCTGTGGAAGCTGTCACCGCAATGCCGGACGTACCAAGCCTACCTTGTGGAGTGAAGGTGGCTCAGGAAATTACGGTTTTTCTTCCATGTTGGTGTATATCACCCGAAAGAACGGAGCCTTCTTCCAGAACTATGGGCGTGTGCTTCATGACCAGGCCATTTATGGGGTGAAGCCGGAGGGGAAATTGTCTGTGAAGTATGACTACCAGACATTCGAATTTCCCGATGGAGAAACTTATGAGCTTTGCAAGCCAACCTATACCATTACGGAGTGGTATGCCGACAGTATCCGTCCGGAAGATTTGTTCTGTTCTGTCCGTATACCGTTACGTCATGTGGGGATGGGGCAGATGATGGCACTCGACCAGAAAGAAATCGAAGCATTGGCTGCCAAAAGTAATTACCCCGAATACGGCATTAGCGGACGGTGTAATTATATCAGTGAGCGTGGAGTAACTCGTCTGGGACTTTCGGGCAACAAGGCACAGCATGCCGATTTGACGGTGGAATTAGGATTTTCCAGTGACATGGGAGTGACCAACAGCCGTTATCCCGAGGAAATTTGTGAGGGACAGATACAGATGGACCAGGGCAGTATGATGGGACTTTCGTACGACCAGTTGGACGTGTCGACCGAGGACATGGAGGATGTGGATTTGTATATGCACTGTCTGGGTGTGCCGGCCCGCCGGAATGTGAATGATCCGCAGGTACAGAAAGGAGAACAGAAATTCTATGAGGCGAAATGCCATCTTTGCCATGTGACTACGCTGCACACAAAAGTAAGAGGAGCTACACTGCTGAATGGTACGGAACTGCCGTGGTTGGGCAATCAGACCATCCATCCGTATTCTGATTTTCTGCTGCATGATATGGGGTCGGAAATTATGGGTGTGGGTTTGAACGACAATTACGTAAGTGGTCTGGCCCGGGGTAATGAATGGCGTACCACTCCATTATGGGGCATCGGCTTGCAGGAAGTGGTGAACGGACATACCTATTTTCTGCACGACGGACGTGCACGTAACCTCGTAGAGGCTATCATGTGGCACGGAGGAGAGGCGGAAGCTTCGAAAAACTTGTTTAAGCGCATGAGTAAGGAAGACCGTGATGCCTTGATTGCGTTTTTAAATTCACTTTAATCATTAAGTATAGAAACTGATAACTTATGAAAAAAATACTGACTGCCTTGTGTCTGTCTGCGTTAATGCCATTGACAGCACTGGCACAACATGAAGAGGATACGGAAAATGGTATCGTGTCGTTGGCTGGGAGAGAAGGATTTACCATCGCTTCTAAGAAAGGAGATTTTGTGTTCAAGCCTTATCTGTTAGTGCAGACAAGTGCCAACTTCAACTGGTATGATGATGAAGGACTGGACAAGGCCTATAATCAGGACAATGTGGCTAACTCAGGCTTTGCTATTCCTTATGCAGTGTTGGGCTTTACAGGGAAAGCCTTTGGCAAAGTGTCGTTCAATCTGTCACTGAATGCAGCGGCTACGGGCGCAGCCTTGTTGCAGCAGGCTTGGTTCGATGTGGAGCTGAAAAAACAGTTTTCTATCCGCGTAGGTAAGTTTAAAACTCCTTTTTCGCATGCTTACCTGACTACGTTGGGAGAAACTTTGATGCCCTCCTTGCCGTTGTCGCTGACCGCTCCGGTGATTCTGCCCTATTCGTTGAATGCCGTGACTCCCAATATCGGAACGGGATTCGACTTGGGAGTGGAAGTACACGGTCTGCTGGCAGACAAGTTTGGTTATGAAGTGGGATTATTCAATGGTACAGGTATTTCAGTGAATACGGCAGGAAAGACGTTCAGTGATGACTGGCACATTCCTTCCTTGCTTTATGCCGGACGTTTTACCTACATGCCCAAAGGAGTGATGCCCTCTACACAGGGAAATCCTAATCGTCTGAATGAAGACAAGCTGATGCTGGGAGTATCCACCTCATTGAATGTGGAGAGTGAGAACGAAAGTACGAACGATTACCGTGCCGGACTGGAGTTTGCCATGTTGAAAAGAAAACTCTATCTGGGAGCGGAAATGTATTACATGCACGTGGGCTTTACCAAACGGCAGAAGATTGACCGGGGGTATCACTATCTGGGGGGATACGTGCAGGGAGGCTATTTCGTGACTTCCCGCTTGCAAGCTACGGCACGTTATGATTTCTTTAACCGCAACGGAATGGATACAAACGGGTTCATGAATATGCCGGCCGTGGGAGTGAACTACTTCTTTAAAGGCTGCAATCTGAAATTACAGGCTATGTATCAGTTTGTAGGGCGCTGGGGGCACGATACACAACTTGACCGCGACAATGACGACTTGGGAATAGCGACCCATAATGCCACGGTGATGCTTCAGTACACGTTCTAAAGAGGAGGGTGTGATGAAAAGAAAGGTGTATGGATGGATACTCTTGGGGCTGGGAATCCTATGGCTGGTTTCTTGCGACGAAGGACGTATCTATGAGGCAGTGCCTGATACGGCAGAAGGCGGACGTACGGTGAAGTTCACCGGAAAGGTAACGGGTATGGATACCTGGCCTTCCGGATATACGGTAGCCGTGGCCGGTTTTGATGCGAAAAGTGAATATGCACTGACTTCTGCCAATGTGATGCCTTCACAGGCAGGAGAAGATGGTACGGTGCAGGTGGTGATGTCGGGAGTGACAGATGAAGTCACTCAAATCGAATTGTGCGTGATTAACCGCATTCGAGAGCGGGTAGTGACCTTTGCCAGGGTCGATTGCTCGGAAACGGCAGAAGACACGATTCGTATGGACGTGGGTGAACAGCAAGTCGGCATGTTCCAGGCTGTGCAGCAGCAGGTGTTTGACTCCCGCTGTGCCAGTTGCCATGGAGGAAGTACTTCAGCGGCAGGACACTTGTTTCTGACTGCAGGAAAAAGCTATGAACAGCTGGTAAATGTCCCGTCTGTAGTGAATCCGGAAGTCATGAGGGTGAAACCGACAGATACGGAAAACAGCTTTCTGTATCAGGTACTGCATGAAAACGGTCATGTGCACCATGACCATCAGGACATTCTTTCGGCTGAGCCGGTATTATTGAACTTGATAGATGATTGGATAAATGGAGGTGCCAAACCTTGAATATTAAAATAGTATGAATATGAGCCACAAACAACTACGAAACCACAAGTCACAAGAAAATACATTAGTAGAAATTTCACGTTTTGAACCGGCTGAAGGAGTCGCTGAATACCATGTGATGATTCATGTTACTCGGCCTTCTTTGACGTATCAGGAGCAATTGGATACTTTACTCGATACCTATTATCAACTGTTGGAGAATGAGTTGAAGGGAGCTGTTGCCGTGTTCAAACGTTATTTTTTAAGCGATGCTGCCAATCAGGCCGACTGGCTGGCGGTACAGGTGCCGGAAAGCTCGGTCTGTGCCTGTTCGATTGTGGAACAGCCCCCGCTGAACGGAACAAAAATAGCATTATGGGTATATCTGCAATCCGGTGTGCAATGTCGTGCGCTGGAAAGCGGATTGTTCGAAGTGTCACATGGGGTTTACCGCCATCTGTGGGGTGGTTCGGCTTCTAACCGGGCGGCCAACTCGGAATATCAGACCCGTTTGCTGCTGAATGATTATATCCTGCAACTGATTGCACAGGGAGGGCATCTGGCCGAGAACTGCATTCGTACCTGGTTTTTTGTACAGAATGTAGATGTGAATTATGCCGGAGTGGTAAAAGCCCGTAACGAAGTGTTTGTGACGCAGGGTTTGACACCACAGACACATTATATAGCCAGTACCGGTATCGGCGGGCGTCATGCCGATACGCAGGTGCTGGTACAGATGGATACGTATGCCGTATTGGGTATCCGCCAGGAACAGATTCATTATTTATATGCACCGACTCATTTGAATCCTACGTATGAGTATGGAGTAAGTTTTGAGCGTGGTACGTATGTGGATTATGGCGACCGACGTCAGGTTTTTATATCCGGTACGGCCAGTATCAATCACAGGGGGGAAGTGGTGTATCCGGGTGATATCCGGAAACAGACCGAACGCATGTGGGAAAACGTGGAGACCTTGTTGAAGGAAGCAGAAATGTCGTTTGAAGATATTGGACAAATGTTGGTATATCTACGTGATGGGGCAGATTATATGACGGTACGTGAGATGTTCGATCAGCGTTTCCCAGAAATTCCGAAAGTGATTCTGCTGGCTCCTGTTTGCCGTCCAGGTTGGCTTATTGAAATGGAATGTATGGGTACAAAGGCACAGAAAAACACGCTTTATCCTGATTTTTGAAATCTATGGAAGTACGTGGATGGAAAATAGTTGGAATCTTTCTTTATGTAACCCTGATTATGGTGTTGGTTGCAGCCACTTTGCTGGAGCAAGTATATGGAACTTCTTTTGTGGAAACTCATATTTATCGTTCTTTATGGTTTTGTAGCTTGTGGGGAACGTTAGCTTGTGTCCTGTTGCGGGTGCTGGGAAAGTACCGGCAGGGAATGCGTTTCTCCGTTGTGTGGTGGCACGGCTCCCTCCTGGTCATATTAGGAGGGGCCTTGCTTACCTTTTTGACGGGAGAGAAAGGGTATGTACATCTTGAACAAGGGAAGGAGACCAATTTGTTTGTGGCAACTTCTGATCAGGTTTCACAGGAAATGCCTTTTCATATCCGGTTGGACAGTTTCAGGGTGGCATATTATCCGGGTACGGAAGCTCCGATGGATTATTTAAGTTATGTGACCTGCCGGGTGAAGGGAGAAGAGCGTAAAGAAATTATTTCAATGAATCATATTCTTTCGGTAGACGGTTATCGTTTCTATCAGTCATCTTTCGATACCGATTGGTCTGGTAGCTGGTTGAGTGTCAATCATGATCCTTGGGGCATTGCTGTGACCTATGCAGGATATGTGTGTCTGCTTTTTTCTGCGGTCTGTTTGCTGGTGAGTCGGAGGGAAACCTTTAGGAACTTGCTGCATCATCCGGCTTGGAGAAAGGTAGGCTTGATTTGTGTGTTATGGGGGATATCATTACCAATCCTGCAGGCTCAGCCAGTACGTGTGTTAGCACGGCAGGATGCGGAAAAGCTGAAAACACGTCAGGTTATTTATCAGGATCGGGTGGTACCGTTTAATACTTTGGCCCGTGATTTTACGTTGAAGTTATGTGGAAGTGACACCTATCAAGGCTTAACTCCTGAACAGGTAGTGGCAAGCTGGTTATTATATCCCGAAGAGTGGCAGCATGAACCGATGTTTTACGTGAAGAGTGAAAATCTTCGTCAGATGTTAAAGTTGAAGTCTGACCATGTAGCTTTGGTGGATTTATTCGACGGAAAGAATTATCGTTTGGAAAAAGTGTGGAACGAATGGCAGAGAAAAAGGCAGAGTGGACTTTTCAAAGGATGGCTGGAACAGCATCAGGCAGAGAAATTGGAGAAAGAGATACGGGAACTGGATGAAAAAGTGGGTATGGTCTTGATGTTGAAAAAGGGTACGCTTATCCGACCTTTGCCGACTGATGGAAGTGTAGAGCCATTGTCATCTCTTCGGGTTCAAGCAGAATTGTGCTACAATGCGATTCCTTTTTCCAAAATTTTGTTTATGTGCAACCTTTTTCTGGGAATTGTAGGCTTTTTCTGGTGGCTACGTTTTTATGTGGTAGTTCCTCAAGGCAACTATAGACAAAATTGGGTTTATGTTGTATTGAAGGTTGGGCTTTGGACATCGTGTCTTGTACATTGGGGGGCTTATCTGCTTCGATGGTATATTGGAGGTCGTATCCCGCTTGGAAATGGGCCGGAAACGATGCTTTTTTTAGCCGGTTGTTTGCTGTTAGGTGCTTGTATCTGGCAACGTCGTTTGGTATTACTCCTGCCGTCAGGTTTGTTGCTGTCCGGATGGGTGTTGTTGGTTGCCTGGTTGGGAGAAAAGAATCCGCAGATTACCCCATTGATGCCGGTATTGCTTTCTCCTTGGTTGAGTATTCATGTGTCTCTTATCATGATTTCGTATGCATTGTTTGCCTTTATTGGTTTGTGCAGTATCTTGGCACTTGCGGTACGGAAACAGGTGGCTCAGATGCAACGTCTCACGTTATGTTGCCGATTGTTACTCTATCCTGCAGTATTGCTGCTAGGTATAGGTATTTTTATTGGAGCGGTCTGGGCCAATGTTTCCTGGGGGAGTTATTGGACATGGGATCCGAAAGAGGTGTGGGCTTTAATCACTTTTTTGATTTACGGAGCAGCTTTTCATGGGAAAAGTTTTTCCTTATTTCGTCATCCAAGTGTCTTTCACTTATATTTGATTTTAGCCTTTTCCACGGTATTGATGACATATTTTGGAGTGAACTATGTGTTAGGAGGTATGCATAGTTATGCGGGATAATCTCTTAATTATCCTTTTGAAAGATTTGTTTGTAGATTGATACTTTTTTACTACCTTTGAGTAATGAATCTTAAACAAATGAAAGTATGAAATCTGTGAATAATACATTAGTCAGTTCAATTTGTGCTTTGATTATTGGTACCTTGCTTGTGGTATGGCCTGGGGTAGCGGTGAATTATTTGGTAATTACCATTGGGGTGTTGTTTCTTCTTCCCGGCTTGTTGGGATTGTTCACCTATTTGGCTGCATTAAACAAGAGAAAGACAGAAGCTCCTCGTCCGATTTTTCCGATTGTAGCATTGGGAAGCACCCTTTTGGGAATATGGCTTATCATTATGCCTTCTTTTTTTGTGGGGGTGTTGATGTATATACTGGGCGTATTGCTGGTGCTGGGAGGAATCAGCCAATTGGCCAGTTTGATTTCAGCCCGGTCTTTCATGCCGGTGCCGTTTGGAGTATATATCGTGCCAGTGTTGGTCCTGGCAGCGGGTATTACAGTGTTGTTCAATCCGTTTGAAACAGCCGAAATCCCTTTTATCGTACTGGGTGTATCGTCTATTGTATATGCGTTGATGGATCTTTTCCGATTATTGCATTTCCGTAGAAAAAAGAATGAAATAGAAGATGTGGTGCCTATTGAAGAAATAAAAGAGTAGGAAAAGCCGGATCTTATCCGGCTTTTCTTTTTTCTTTTTAACTCATTGTGTATTCCTTTGTGTTGGAATCTATTGGAAGAACCTCTATATTTGTCCTTTAATAAAAAGAGTGATAGAATGAAAAAAATGGAAAAGCTTGATTTGTTGCCTGAAGATCAGAATATGATAGCAGGTATTGATATGACGGGCGGCTTCAGAGAGTTGTTTCAGGTTTCTGCTCCTTTTCCGGGGTGTCTTTTCCTTTTGTGTCTGAGAGGGAATTGTCGTGTAAAGATTCATCTGACACATTATGAGATGAAGGAAGGGGCACTTGCTATTTTATTTCCAGGTGTATTTTTTCAAATTGAGGAGCAGAGTAAGGATTGTCGGTTTATATTTGTGGCTTTTTCCAGGAAACTGATAGAGGGAGCTAAATTATTTTCATATACGGTGGAATACACTCCTTATATATTTGAGCGTCCGGTGATAGATATGCAAAAAGAAAAATTTGAATTGTTTCGTGACAGCATCCGCTTGTTAATTCGTCGTCAAAAAATTAAGGAAGAGATGACGGAAATGCAGGTGGGACTGATATATACGCAGCTTTTGCTGGCATTGGGTGGAGTATATAAGAAGAGAGGAGAGGATGATTCACCGAGGTATAATCGTAACCAGGAAATTGTGAAAGAACTGGTCCGAATTATCGTACAATACTATAAGACAGAACGCAATGTGTCTTTTTATGCCGAGAAGTTGCATTTGTCTCCTCAACACTTGAGTACGACGGTAAAAAAAGTGACAGGAAAAACGCTGACTGATATTCTTTCCTCGTTTATCATACGGGATGCACAGGCAAAACTTCGCTCTACGGATATGACCGTACAGGAAATTGCTTATTCACTGAACTTTTCGGATATTTCTTTTTTTGGAAAGTATTTTAAACGTTATACGGGTATGTCGCCCAAACAGTATCGGAATAAATAAGATGTATAATTGTATAAAAGAAATGGAGGCAACCTGTGAGGGCTGTCTCCATTTCTTTTATGTATATATGAGCAAGTGCTTTATGCGAACATCGGAGTGATGTATTGGGTAAGCAGGTATCCGCCCACCAGCAACCAGATGTAGAGCAATCCTGCCAGCAGGAACGGTTTGGCTCCGGCTTGTTTGAATTTTTCCAGGCTGGTGTCTGTACCCAGTGCCGTCATGGCCATGGTCAGCATGAAGGTATCGATGTATTCAATGGCACCGTTTAATGGAATATCCTTCACAGTTTCAGCACCTGTCAGGTATTGCAGCAGGGAGTTCACACAGATGATACCGATGAATCCGAAGGCAAACCAAGGAATGGTAATCTTGCTCTTTTCGGCTTTTCCTTCTGCATTGGTTTTCTTTCTGCCTGCCAAGGCGAAGCTCATGATGACCAATACTGGAGCCAGCATCATCACGCGAATCATTTTGGTAATAGTGGCTGTTCCGGCGATTCCCAAAGTGTCGGTCGGGTCCATGGCATTTCCGGCACCTGCCACGTGGGCTACCTCATGCAGGGTACTTCCGGTGTAGATGGCTACTCCTGTGTTGCCCAGGGCATCCAGCAATCCGGCACGGTACATGATAGGATAGAGGAACATGGAGATGGTTCCGAAGATGACTACAGTCGATACGGCAATGGCTGTTTTATGTCCTTCACATTTTACGACTGGCTCAGCGCCCAGTACGGCAGCAGCTCCACAGATGGCGCTACCGGTAGCTGTCATGAGGGAAGTGTCTTTGTCCATTTTCATCATTTTTCCCAGCCATACACCCAGGAAGATGGTTCCTGCTACGATGACGGTATCTACAATGACCGCTGGAAGTCCTACGGCTGCGACCTGTGTCAGTGTCAGACGGAATCCGTAGAGTACGATACCGGCACGCAGAATCTGCTTCGTACAGAATTTAATACCGGGTACCCATGTTTCAGGGAGTTTGTTGCGCAAGCTGTTGGCATACAGCATACCCAAAATGATACCGACAATCAGCGGACTGAACGAGAGGCTTTTGACGAAGGGAATTTCGGCGATATAAAAGGCCGCAAATGAGAATAGTGCAATCAAAAGAATACCGTGTAAGGTATTGGCTCTGTTTCCTTTTTCAAACATATAGATTTGTTTTTATGTGTATAGAATAATTGTTCTCTTGAATTCGGTGCAAAGATAGGTGTTTTTGGCGGAATGTCCTATTCACCTTTTTTTATGTGTGATAACTAAAAGTAATAATGTAGGTTTATAGGTTTTTTGTGTTATCTTTGCCGGGAATTAAAAAAAGATAAGGAAGAAATGAAGCTATTATTCAAGTCGTGCTTTTTGGTGGCCTTGCTGGCGGGAATGTGCTTGGTCGGATGCAAGGAGAAGGATATGTCGATGAAAATGAATAATCCACGTAATATCAGGGGAGTGATAAGTTATAAGCGCTCGTTTGGTGATTTGAACGACGTGCAATTGGCTACAGCGAAGAAAATCGGCATTCGCCCCATTAATACCCGTGAAGAAGCGGAAGAAATGAAAGGTCGTCTGGTAGAAATTGCGGCTTGTGAGCGTTATGGGTTGGATTCATTGACTCATTCCATTCCTTATCTGGTGCCTCAGGCCAGTGCGCTGCTGGATACGATTGGGGTTAACTTCTTGGATTCATTAGAGAACAAAGGCTTGAATCCCAATAAGGTGATTGTGACTTCCGTGACGCGTACAAAAGACGACGTGAAGCGCTTGCGTCGCACCAACGGCAATGCTTCGTTGAATTCCTGCCATTTTTACGGAACTACGTTCGATGTGAGCTGGAAGCGTTTTGAAAAGGTGGAAGACCCTGACGGTCGTCCCATGCAGGATGTAAGTGCAGATACCTTGAAGCTGGTGTTGTCGGAAGTGTTGCGCGATCTTCGCAAGGCCGACCGCTGCTACGTGAAGTATGAGTTGAAACAAGGGTGTTTTCATATTACTGCCCGATAAATCAGAGTGTGATGTTCAGGTATTTCATTTATTTGGCCTACGACGGAACCAATTACCATGGCTGGCAGATACAGCCGAATGGAAACAGTGTGCAGGAAACCTTGATGAAGGCTTTGCATACTTTTTTGCGGGATGATGCCATTGAAGTGGTCGGTGCCGGACGTACGGATGCGGGGGTACATGCTCGCCTGATGGTGGCCCATTTTGATGTGGAATGGATGTTGGAGGAAGACACGGTGACAGACAAGCTCAACCGCTTGTTGCCGCCGGATATTTCGGTGTATCGTGTCAGAAGGGTAAATCAGGATGCCCATGCCCGTTTCGATGCTACGTATCGCACGTACAAGTATTATGTGACCACGCAGAAGAATCCGTTCAACCGGGCTTATTGTTGGAGGTTGTTCCAGCCGTTGGATTTTGAGAAGATGAACGAAGCGGCCCAGACGTTGTTCGACTATACGGATTTTACGAGTTTCAGCAAGTTGCACACGGATGTCAAGACCAACAACTGCAAGATTATGCAGGCCCATTGGGATCAGGTAAGTGATACGGAATGGGTGTTTACCATTCAGGCGGATCGTTTTTTACGGAACATGGTACGTGCTATTGTGGGTACGCTGGTAGAAGTGGGACGCGGAAAACTTTCGGTCGAGGGATTCCGGAAAGTGATAGAAGAGAAGAACCGCTGTAGTGCGGGAACCTCCGTACCGGGACATGCCCTTTTTCTGGTGGATATCGGATATCCCGACGATTTATTTCCGTTTGCCTAATCTTTTTCAGTCAGGTATTTCCAAAAACGGACCGGCATATCCTTTTTGTGCTTTACGGGGTTGAGCCGAGACTGAATACATACACTGTGAAAATAGCTTTTCCATCCCTCTTGGAAAAGCTTTTCGTTTTTATCCAGGAGTTCATCCTGCAGTTTTCCGTGGCGCAGAAAATCGGCTTGTGAGTTTTCAAACGTAATTTCATTTACTTCTTTCAGATTGTAATAGTATCCGTATCGGCGGCGGGCGTCGTAAATAATCCATGCTTGGTCGGCAAAACGGTCTTGAAAATGCTGGATGGTCAGTGGATACACATTGTATATTGGTTCCATGATACCGAAATAAGTTTGGTCGGCTGTCTTTTGAAAACGCATGAATTGGAGTACCCGCATCCGTTCGCCCGCCACTTTCTTGCTTAGCTGATATACTCCGAGCACATCCGGGTCGGCAAAATTTTGTTCGATGGAACGGGAAGCATCCGTCACTTTTCGCATGTAGCGGAAAAGGAGCATCGGGGCCTCCGGCGTTTCGGAAAGCCAGCAATAAGTGAGGCAGGACAGGGCACTCCGGGAAAGTTTTCGGGTAAGCAGTTTCCATACCCGTTCCGCTTTGGTCATGTCGGTTATTACCCGATGGCTTTCGTCATAGAAAAGGGGAAGTGGTTCTTTTTCAGCAAGCAGGAGGTCGGGAAAAGTCCGCCGGAAATAGGCATCGAACAAGGCGGTGAGCAGACCTTCGAATGTAGCATCATATTGAAAAATAATCATGGTTTTTAATGGAAAATTTTCTATCTTTGGAAAAAGCTTTCGGAAAACAAAAGTAGTAAAAAACGATAAACCGAAACAAAATCAGACGTTTTTTGTTGTATACTAAAAATCGAGTGAATGATGAATTACAAATTTATGCTTTTGGGACTGATGGCCACAGTGGCCGTCTTCCAGTCGCAGCCTTCGCAGGCTTGTACCGGTATTACCTTGACGGCAAAAGACAGTACGCGCATTCTGGCCCGTACCATTGAATGGGGCGGAAGTGATTTGAACAGCTGCTACGTAGTGGTTCCGCGTGGCTATACGGTACAGTCGTATGTGCCCGGTGGACAGGATGGCATGAAATTTACGGCAAAATACGGTTATGTGGGTCTTTCGGTAGAGCAGAAGGAGTTTGTGGCCGAAGGACTGAACGAGAAAGGACTTTCTGCCGGTTTGTTCTATTTCCCAAACTATGGACAGTATGAGGCCTATAAGGCTGAATGGAAGTCCTCTTCTATTGCCGATTTGCAGCTGGTATCCTGGGTCTTAGGGAATTGCCAGACCGTGGACGAAGTAATGGAAAGTCTGAAAGAGGTACATGTGGTAGCCATTGACCCACGAGCGTCCACTGTACACTGGCGGTTTGCCGATGTATCGGGTCGACAGGTGGTGCTGGAGATTGTGGACGGGCAGTTGCATTTCTATGAAAACGAACTGGGTGTATTGACCAATTCTCCGGGCTTTGAATGGCAGCTGACCAACTTGAACAATTATGTGAATCTCTATGCGGGCAGTGCACAGCCGCAAGAGTTCGGTAAGCTTACCTTGCGTTCTTTTGGGGCAGGAAGCGGTTTCTTGGGCATGCCGGGTGATGTGACTCCTCCTTCCCGTTTCGTGCGGGCTGCCTTTTATCAGACTACGGCTCCCCAGCAGGAAAATGCCCATCAGACGGTGCTTCAGGGATTTCAGATTCTGAACAATTTCGATATTCCGGTAGGTATTGAGTTTCAGGGAGGAAAGATTCCGGCCAATATTCCAAGTGCGACCCAGTGGACTTCGGCTACGGACATGCGGCATCGGATGATTTATTTCCGTACGATGTATAATGCATCTATCCGCAGCATTGACTTGAACAAGATTGATTTCCAGCGCGTCAAATACAGAGCGGTACCATTGGATACCGTAAAGGAACAACCAGTGATGGAAGTGTCCATCCGTTGAAGATGCAGGATAGGAATAATAAGAAAGAAGCTGCTTTCACTTGTGTGTGGGGGCAGCTTCTTCTGTTTCTGTGAAGTCGAAACTTAATTGACGCTCGTCTGTCTTTTTGCGGGGAGTAGGAAGCAACAGCCTTCGTACACCGGCTGCACCCAGTTCGTGGATAGTCTTGTCGGGCAGTTCATTGCAGGTGATGAAGTATTTGGCTTTTTTTATCACGGCTCCCATCTTTTTCAGTTCATAGAAACCGATGCGCGAGAAACGGCGGGAAGCCACAATCAGGCGGGCAGATTTTACTCCGATGCCCGGCACGCGCAGGATAGCTTCGTAATCGGCGGTCTGTATGTTCACAGGGAAAAACTCCGGATGGCGGAGGGCCCAGGCCAGTTTCGGGTCGATGTCCAGATCCAGGTTGGGAGTCTGGTCGTCCACGATTTCGTCCACCTTGAACTGGTAGAAACGCAACAGCCAGTCGGCTTGGTAGAGTCGGTTTTCCCGGACCAAAGGCGGTTGCTTCAAGGTCGGCAGTCGCTTGTCGTAGGTGTTGACTGAAATGTAGCCTGAGTAATACACGCGTTTCATGGTGGGTTGTTCATAGAGCGAGGAAGAAACTCGCAAGATGTCCTTGTCGGTTTCAGGAGTGGCGCCGACAATCATCTGCGTGCTTTGTCCACCGGGTGCGAAACGAGGTACGTGACGGTAGTGTCTCCGGTCTTCCTGGTGCGTCAGAATTCCTTGCTGAATGTATTTCATCGGGAGATACACACTCTGGTGGTCTTTCTCCGGGGCCAGCAGCTTTAAATTTTTTTCGGTTGGAATTTCCAGGTTGACACTGAGACGGTCGGCATACAACCCGGCCTCCTGTACCAGTTCCTCACTGGCGCCAGGGATACTTTTTAGGTGGATATACCCGTTGAAACGGTGTACCAGTCGTAAGTCCTTGGCCACTCGGACCAGGCGTTCCATGGTGTAGTCGGGGTTGCGCACTACTCCTGAGCTGAGGAACAGTCCCTCGATGTAGTTTCTTCGGTAGAATTCCATGGTCAGTTCCACCAGTTCCGTCACGGAAAGTGTGGCTCGTGGTATGTCGTTGCTTACCCGGTTGACGCAGTAGGCGCAATCGTAAATGCAGTAGTTGGTCAGCATGATTTTGAGTAGGGAGATACAGCGTCCGTCTTCCGAAAAGCTGTGACAGATGCCCCATCCGCCCACGGTATTTCCCACTCCTCCTTTGGTATTCTTGCGGGAAGTACCACTGGAAGCGCACGACACATCATATTTGGCGGATTCCGTCAGTATCTTTAGTTTTTGTATTACCTGCTCGTTCATCGTTCTTTTCCTTTCTAAATTTAAAGGTAGGGAGAGTTCCTGAAATGTGCAACGATTCGGGAAGATTTCTCGCGAAAAACGGATGGTCGGTGTTTAAAACCGAACAGAGTGTTCGATATCGGACACCTTCTGAAGAAGGGTTGTTGTTGGATATCAACTGTTTATCTTTTTGGCATGGATGTTGCTTTAGAAAAAGTGCGATGATAGATAAAAATATGGATAGAGAAATATCAAAAGAAGTACGAAAAAGGTTACGCAATAAAAGGCTCATGCAATATGGAGGTATTGGAGTCGGGTGCGTGGTAGTGTGGATTCTGCTTTTTTCATGGATGCGCAGCAGTGTGAAAGAAGGCAATCTGGTTTTTTCGGAAGTGACGCGGGGAACGATTGAAGTAAGTGTGAGCGCGTCGGGTAAGGTCGTACCTGCCTTTGAAGAAATCATCAATACGCCGATTAATTCGCGTATTGTGGAGGTATATGGAAAAGGAGGAGACAGTGTAGAGGTAGGCACGCCGTTGTTGAAACTGGATTTGCAGAGCACTGAGACCGGCTATCAGAAGTTGCAGGATGAAGACCAGATGAAGCGTTACCAGTTGGATCAGGTGAAAATCAACAATCAAACGTATCTCAGTGATCTGGAGATGAAAGTAAAGGTGTCGACCATGAAACTGGACCGGATGAAGGCGGAGTTGCGAAACGAACAATATCTTGACAGCTTGGGTTCGGGTACAACCGATCGGGTGCGTCAGGCGGAACTGAATTTCCAGACGGGAAAACTGGAACTGGAACAGCTTCGTCAGCAGCTGGCCAACGAACGGCAGGTGAAAGCGGCCGATTTGAGAGTGAAGGAGCTGGAATATGAGATTTTCCGTAAGGAGATGGCGGAAATGAAGCGGACCTTGGAGGATGCACAGATACGGTCGCCTAGGAAAGCCATTCTTACCTATATCAATGATCAGGTGGGGGCACAGGTGACAGAAGGAACCCGACTGGCAGTCATTTCAGACCTGAGTCATTTTAAAGTGGAAGCCGAAATTGCCGATACTTATGCAGACCAGGTCGTGGCAGGTGGACGAGCCATTGTGAAGATAGGCAATGAAAAGCTGGAGGGACAAATCAGCAGTGTGACGCCTTTATCTAAAAATGGCATGATTTCTTTTATTGTACAGCTGGCCAATGACCATCACCGCCGGTTGCGTTCGGGACTGAAAGTGGATGTGTATGTAATGAATGCCGTGAAAGAGGGCGTATTGCGAATAGACAATGCCAGTTATTATGTGGGGAAAGGAGAATATGAGTTGTTTGTGCGGGATGGAAAAAATGAACTGGTCAAGCGGAAGGTGCAGCTGGGAGATTCCAATTTTGAATACGTGGAAGTACTTTCCGGACTTCAGCCGGGCGACCGAGTGGTAGTCAGCGATATGAAGGACTTTCGGAACAAACGGAAGGTTAGGTTGGTACACTGAGTGTGAGGAAGAAAAAACTTTTCAGAAGCAATTGATTGTAAAAGAACATATAAAGAAGATTAAAATGAGAGTGAGATTTTTATGAGAATGCAAAGAACTTATTTGACACAGGCTTTTACGTTACTGAAACAGAACCGTCTGTTCAGTATGCTCTACATTGTCGGTACAGGACTGGCCATTGCCATGACCGTGATAGTGGCGGTAGTTTATTACGTGAAATTGGCTCCTATCTATCCGGAAGAGAATCGGAAAAACACGTTGTATCTGACTCATGTCAGTTTCAAATCGGAACAGGAATCAAGAACCTATCAGTCCGCTTTGTCGTATCGGGCTTTACAGGAATGGATTTATCCGCTAAAGAATGTGGTAGCGGTTTCTGCGCGTTTCAGCAATGCAATGGACTATTATATACAGCCTGCCGATCGGAGCGGGGATTTCCGTCCGGCATTGAAACTGGTAGACCCGGCTTTCTTCCGTATCTATGCGTTGCAATTTCTGGAGGGACATCCATTCACGGAGGCCGATTTGGCAAGTGGTATTCATACGGCTGTGATTTCCGATGATCTTGCTCGTCGTTTGTTTGGTACGACAGAAGGCGTGGTGGGACGTTCGTTTTCCATGGATTATGTGAATTATCACGTATGTGGGGTGGTACGTGGAGCGAGTTTCTTGACCCGCCAGTCGTATGCACAGGTTTATGCGCCTTATTCCATTGAATCAAATTACAAGGACCCCGTTGTCTCCAGCTTCCCCTATTGTGGTCTGTTTAACGTGACTTTTTTAGTGAAAGACAATGCACAAGCAAAGGCTTTACGAGCTGAAATCAAGGACTTGATCAGAAGAGTGAACGCACAATATAAAGGGCAGTGGCAGATGGAATTGTGGGAACAACCTACTTCGCATGCACTCAGTGTGTTTAAAGAGTATCCGGCGGATACGAGTTTCAGCTCTTGGAAGGTGGCAGGTCGGCTGACGCTGTGGGTACTGGTACTTCTGCTCGTGCCTTCACTGAATCTGAACGGACTGATAGCCAGTCGTATGGAGAGTCGTTTGCCGGAGATGGGTGTTCGTAAATCTTTTGGGGCCAGTCGGAGTGCCTTGCTGTCGCAGGTGATGTGGGAGAATTTTTTCCTTACATTAGTGGGAGGTCTGCTGGGCTTGCTGGTGGCATGGATCATGCTTTATGTAGGGCGTGGATGGATTTTTATGTTGTTTGATTCCTGGCCGATGGATATTCCGGAAGGAGCCAATCTGTATGTGTCAGGTGAAATGCTGTTTGCACCGGTCGTGTTTCTCATCGCCTTTTTATTGTGTCTGGTGCTGAATTTGCTTTCCGCTTTGTGGCCGGCATGGATGTCGTTGCGCAAGCCGATTGTGTATTCATTGTATGAAAAAAGATAATCCGAAAAAACTGAGTGGATATGTGGAAATTGATTATAAAAAATCTTTGGAGCCGTCGCCGTCGTAACGGATGGTTACTGGCTGAATTGATATTGGTGGCCATTCTTTCATGGGCCATTTTCGACCCCGTGATGGTAGTGACTTATGAGCGGCACCTCCCGTTGGGATACGATGCAGACCGTCTGTGTATGGTGTCTGTGGCCATGCTTCCTCCGGAGGCTCCCGGATATGAGCCGCAAGCGGCCGATTCGGCTTCGTTGATGCAGGCGTATTTGAATTTAGTGGACCGTGCCCGGCAGTATCCTGGGGTGGAACAGGCCGCTCCGGTACTTTCTTTTGTATATCCGGGTGCGATGGGAAGTGGAACTTCCGACTTTGTAGCAGAAGGTGATTCGGTCGTTCATTCGGCTCTCTATATCGAATTTTTACCTCATACCCATTTCTTTGAAACCTACGGTTTCCAATCTGGGGAGGGGAGTATGAGTGCGGCCCGGCTGTCGGATCTGGACAATGGGTACTATTATATCATGACAGAAGATTTGCTGGAAGAAATGTTTCATACACATACGTACCGGAACCAGCGTTGCTTGGAGGTGAATGGTACAGACACGTTTTATACGGCAGTGAAGGGGACGGTGAAAGCATGCAAGTATCTGATTGACTGGCGTCCAGTACCGATTGTGTTCATGCCGCAGCAGCATCCGGATATACGTTCCAGCTTGGACAATCTGAGGATGGTCATTCGTTTGAAAGAGGGAGTCAGCATGGAACGCTTCTTGCACGATTTCCACCCTTGGATGCTTCGCCAGCTACGTGCCGGGAATCTTTATGCCCGTGAATTGCAGTCGTACGATGAAATCAATGCGGCTCGTGAATTCAGTGATTCTACGGCGCTTTATCGCCGTAATTTGAGCATTGCACTGTTTTTCCTAATCAATCTCTGTCTGGGGGTGATTGGTACTTTCTGGATGCAGACTCGTACCCGTCGGGAAGAGGTGGGGGTGATGCTTTCTTATGGAGCGACACCGCATCGCATTCGTCTGATGCTCTTGGGAGAAGGTACGGTACTGACCACGCTGGCTACTTTCATCGGCTGCTTCATTTACCTGCAATATGCGTTTAGTGAGGGGCTGAATAAGGGAAATTCCTGGATGTCGGCGGTGATTCCCAGTTGGGTGGACAATTTTGGACTGCACTTTTTCCTCATCTCACTGGCGGTGTATGTGGTGCTGCTGTTGGTAGTATGGGCAGGTATTGATATCCCGGCTCGCCGGATAAGCGCCATTTCGCCTACAGAAGCCTTGCGGGATGAATAAAAAGCACGTGAAACGATTCGTCTGAATACAGATGCAATGATAAACTTTTAAAACAAGATGCGTATGAATATGATAGAATTAACCGGAATCAATAAGATTTACCGGACCAATGAGATAGAGACACAGGCACTGGAAAATGTGAACCTGACGGTAGAAAAAGGAGAATTCCTCAGTATCATGGGACCTTCCGGATGTGGAAAATCTACTTTGCTGAACATCATGGGACTGCTGGATGCGCCTACCAGCGGTACCATCCAGATTGCAGGAGTGAAAGTGGAGGGAATGAAAGACAAGGAACTGGCTGCTTTCCGTAACCGGAACTTGGGATTCGTGTTTCAGTCGTTCCACCTGATTAATTCATTGAATGTGCTGGATAATGTGGAGGTACCTTTACTTTATCGCAATGTTTCTGCGAAAGAACGTCGGCAACGGGCCGAGGAAGTGCTGCAGAAGGTAGGATTGAGTCATCGTATGCATCACATGCCCTCGCAGCTTTCCGGAGGACAATGCCAGCGTGTGGCCATTGCCCGGGCTATTGTGGGAAATCCGGAAATCGTGCTGGCTGACGAACCGACCGGTAACTTGGATTCCAAGATGGGAGCGGAGATTATGGAGTTGCTGCACAAGCTGAACCAGGAAGATGGGCGTACGGTGGTGATGGTGACCCACAATGAAGAACAGGCCAAACAGACCTCGCGTATCGTACGCTTCTTTGATGGCCGTCAGGTAGGATAAGGCGGATGGCTGGTTGGAAAAATTGAGGTGAGGAACAGATGTGATACGATAAATGAGTGGAAGAGTATGAAACGGAGTGTATGGATTTTATTTTCTTTTTTCCTTTTCTGTAAAGGAGGGGCGGTAGAGCCGATGGAAAAAACGCATGTGTTGACACTGGACGAGGCCATTATGCTGGCACGGGTACAGAGTGTGGATGCGGCCGTAGCTTTAAACGAGCTGAAAACGGCGTATTGGGAGTATCGTACCTATCGTGCGGAATTATTGCCGGAGGTAAACTTTACGGCCACCCTTCCTTCTTACCACAAGGGGTATAATTCGTATCAGCAGAATGACGGTTCTTATACCTATGTGCGGAACAACTACATGCAGATGAACGGACAGCTTTCCATCGACCAGAATATCTGGTTCACGGGAGGTACGTTGTCGTTGAATACCTCTCTTGATTTTCTGCGGCAGATGGATGGTGGTTCGGGAAACCGTTTTATGTCGGTTCCGTTGGCTTTGACCTTGAACCAGCCAGTCTTTGGGGTGAATCAGACCAAATGGGACCGTCGGATTGAACCGGTACGTTATGCGGAGGCCAAGGCGGCATTCTTAAGTGCGACGGAAGAGGTGACGATGACCACCATCAATTATTTTTTCAATCTGCTACTGGCTCGTGAAAACGTGGCTATTGCCAGACAGAATCTGGAAAATGCAGAGAAATTGTATGAGGTAGCCAAAGCCAAGCGTCGGATGGGGCAGATTAGTGAAAATGATGTGTTGCAGTTGAAATTGAATGTGCTGGATGCCCGCTCCTCATTGACTTCCAACGAGAGTGCCTTGAAGAGTCACATGTTTACCTTGCGTTCGTTTCTGGCTTTGGGGGAGAACGAAGAATTGGTACCGGAGGTTCCGGATTCCGTGCCCGAGGTGCGGTTGGAGTATGCGGATGTGTTGTCCAAAGCTTTGGCTAACAACTCCTTTGCCCAGAATATCCGTCGCAGGCAGCTCGAAGCCGATTATGACGTAGCCAAGGCCAAAGGAAATATGCGGGAGATTACGTTGTTCGCTCAGGTCGGATTTACAGGAACCGACCGACGTTTTGATACGGCTTATCGTCGGTTAAAAGACAACCAAGTGGTGGAGATTGGGGTCAAGATTCCGATTTTGGACTGGGGTAAACGCCGCGGGCAGGTGAAAGTGGCACAGAGCAACCGGGAAGTGACGGAAAGCAAGTTGCGGCAGGAATCCATGAATTTCAATCAGAATCTGTTTGTGCTGGTGGAGCAGTTCAACAACCAGCAGACACAGCTCCATTTGGCGGATGAGGCCGATAAGATTGCCCGTAAACGCTATCATACGAACGTGGAGACTTTTCTGGTCGGAAAGATTTCTACACTCGACTTGAACGATTCGCAGAGCCAGAAGGATGAGGCACGCCGCAAGCACATCAATGAGTTGTTTTATTACTGGTACTATTATTACCAGTTGCGCAGTCTCACACTGTGGGATTTTGCGGCAGGTATAGGGATTGAGGCCGATTTTGAGAAGATAGTGAAGCACTGACCCCCTTCTTTTGTGAAATAATATTTACTTTTGTCGTGTTATGATACTAATAATAGATGATGATAGTGCCATTCGTTCGTCGCTCAGTTTTATGCTCAAACGGGCGAAATATGAAGTACAAGCGGTACCGGGGCCCAAAGAGGCGATGGAAGCTGTACGTTCCATTACCCCGCAGTTGATATTGATGGACATGAATTTCAGTCTCTCTACCGACGGAGCGGAGGGGTTGCTTTTGTTGAAGCAGGTCAAACTGTTTTGTCCGGATGTACCTGTCATTCTGATGACGGCCTGGGGAAGTATCCCTCTGGCAGTACAAGGAATGCGGGCTGGAGCCTTTGATTTCATTACCAAACCGTGGAACAATGCGGCGTTGATGCAGCGTATTGAAACGGCGTTGGAACTGACGGAAAAGGAGGAAGCTGCCGGTGTCTCGGTCACAGAAGCAGAAGATTTTGACCGCAGTCATATCATTGGGAAGAGCAAGGCTTTGGAAGCGGTGTTGGCGACGGTGAAGAGGGTATCCCGGACAAGTGCTTCGGTACTGGTGACGGGAGAAAGTGGTACTGGGAAAGAACTGATTGCCGAGGCGATACACTTGAACAGTCCGCGCAGGAACCAGCCTTTTGTCAAGGTCAATTTGGGAGGAATTTCGCAGACTTTGTTTGAAAGTGAGATGTTCGGACACAAGAAAGGGGCGTTTACCGATGCGGTGACCGACCGGAAAGGACGCTTCGAACTGGCGGATAAAGGGACGATTTTCTTGGACGAAATCGGTGAACTGGACTTGTCGTGTCAGGTAAAGCTGCTTCGGGTGTTGCAGGAGCAGACGTTTGAACCGTTGGGGGAGAGCCGTCCGCGGAAGGTGGATGTACGGGTGGTCTGTGCCACCAATGCCAATTTGGAGCAGATGGTGCGTGAACATACGTTCCGGGAGGATTTGTTTTATCGCATCAACCTGATTACGGTGCATCTTCCGGCTTTGCGCGAGCGGCGGGAGGACATTCCTCTGCTGGCCCGTCATTTTGTGGAAAGCCGTTGCCGGGCCGACGGATTGCCGCAAGTGGAACTCTCGGGGGATGCGTTGGCATTTTTGAGTCGTTTGCCTTACCCCGGGAATATTCGTGAACTGAAGAATCTGGTGGAGCGTACGTTGCTGGTGTGTGGAAAAGACTGTCTGACGGCAGCCGATTTTCAGTCACAGTATCGTCCGGCTGCTGTTTCCACAGATTCTATGGCGGAGGTAAAGGGACTTACACTTGAGGAATTGGAAAAGCGTACCATTCTTCAGGCATTGGAGGCTCATGACAATAATCTGACGCAGGTTGCTCTTTCGTTGGGTATCAGTCGGGCGGCTTTGTATCGTCGGTTGGAAAAATATGGTATTTCTTTTAACGATTAATCGGAAGGGTGATGAGGTTGAGCACGTTGTTTTTTCTCTTGGGTTTGCTGTTGGCTTTGGTTTGGGGAATTTTATTGTCTTTCACCTTAAGTACGAAGAGTCCGCTTTTGTATGTAGGAGAAGGAGTGATTTCTTTCAGTCTGGTTATCTTGTTTTATTTTTACTGGAAGGTGGTAAAACCGCTCCACAGCATTGCGAGTGGGATGGACTTGCTGCGTGAACAGGATTTCAGTAGCCGGCTTGCACCGGTGGGACAGGCCGAGGCCGACCGTATCGTGGAGATGTTCAACCGGATGATGGACCAGTTGAAGAATGAACGCTTGCGCTTGCGGGAACAGAACCACTTTTTGGACTTGCTCATTAATGTATCGCCCATGGGGGTGATTATTCTGACTTTCGACGAACAGATATCCATGCTGAATACTGCGGCTTTGCGGTTTTTAGGGTATACTTCAGCCGAGGAATTGATGGGGAAGCGGTTGGAGGAATTGGATACGCCTCTGGCGGAGGAAGTGTCACGTTTGCCTAAGGATACGACCGATACGATTCGTTTGAGTGACGCCAAAATCTACCGTTGTTCCCGGCTTTCGTTTGTAGACCGTGGATTTGCCCATCCTTTTGTGCTGATAGAGAGTTTGACGGCCGAGGTGGTCAAGGCAGAGAAAAAGGCTTACGAAAAAGTGATTCGGATGATTGCCCATGAGGTGAACAATACCACGGCAGGCATTACTTCAACTTTGGAGACGGTAGGAGATGCACTGGAAACACTGGAAGAAGAGACGGGCGATTTACGGGAGGTCATGCAGGTTTGTGTGGAACGTTGTTTGGGGATGAGCCGTTTCATCACCAATTTTGCCAATGTGGTGAAAATTCCGGAACCGAGTCTGGAGCAAGTGCGATTGAACGACCGGGTGACCGCGTGCCGGATGTTTATGGAAACCATCTGCCGGGAGCGGCAGATTACGCTGCACAATGAACTGTGTGCAGAAAACCCGAAGGTATGGATGGATACGGCTTTATTTG
Organism: Phocaeicola fibrisolvens; assembly: GCF_025567125.1. Classification (NCBI taxonomy): domain Bacteria; kingdom Pseudomonadati; phylum Bacteroidota; class Bacteroidia; order Bacteroidales; family Bacteroidaceae; genus Phocaeicola; species Phocaeicola fibrisolvens. The sequence continues at coordinate 27,917 of NZ_JAOQJI010000006.1, forward strand.
AGCAAGTGCTGGTGAACATCATCAAGAATGCGGCAGAAAGTATCGGACAGGGGGGTGACATTTTCATTCGTACGTCGGTGTCTCCAGTCATGCTTGAAATAGCCGATACGGGGAAAGGCATCTCCAAGGAGGTGGAAACGAAACTGTTCAGTCCTTTCTTTTCTACCAAACCTCACGGACAAGGTATCGGATTGATTTTTATTCGTGAAGTGCTGACCCGTCATGGGTGTGCATTCTCTTTGCGGACGTATTCGGACGGACTGACGCGGTTTCGTATATCATTCCCTGCACGGCGTGCAGACTTGCCCGGAAAGAACGGTTGAGCCGGTTACAGGAAAGGCTTTTTGAAAAAGAAGGGAAGGTTCTGCTGGTGAAACTTGCGGGTCACGGCTTTATTGTCTAATTTTGCAGGCTGTAATTCGAATTAATGTAAAGAACATGTGGTTATTACTGGCTTTTTGCTCAGCGGCGTTGCTGGGCTTTTATGATGTCTTCAAGAAAAAATCGTTGGCAAACAATGCGGTGCTCCCGGTGCTGGGACTGAATACGCTTTTTTCAAGTCTGATTTTTTTACCGTTTATTTTGATTTCACACTTTCATCCGGAAACTTTGAAGGATACGCTTTTTTATGTGCCTTCAGCAGGCTGGGAAGTGCATAAGTTCATTCTGCTGAAATCGTTTATCGTGCTTTCTTCGTGGACGTTCGGCTATTTTGGCATGAAGCATTTGCCGTTGACCATCGTTGGGCCGATTAATGCGACCCGTCCGGTCATGACGCTGGTGGGTGCCTTGCTGATATTCGGCGAGCGCCTGAATGTGTACCAGTGGATTGGGGTGCTGATGGCCATTATCTCGTTCTTCATGTTGAGCCGTTCGGGAAAGAAGGAAGGCATTGACTTCAAGCACGACAAGTGGATTTGGTTTGTGGTACTGGCCGCTGTGCTGGGAGCGGTGAGCGGATTGTACGACAAATACCTGATGGGACGCTTCAACAACATGGTGGTGCAGGCATGGTACAATGTCTATCAGCTTTTCCTGATGGGAGGAGTGCTGATGTTCCTGTGGTGGCCCAAGCGGAAGCACAGTACGCCGTTTCACTGGGACTGGTGCATCATTCTGATTTCGGTCTTCTTATCGGCCGCTGATTTCGTGTATTTCTATGCCTTGGGGATGGATGGAGCCATGATTTCCATTGTATCCATGGTACGACGGGGAAGCGTGATTGTTTCCTTCCTGTTTGGGGCCATGATTTTCCGAGAGAAGAATTTGAAGAGCAAGGTAGTCGATTTGATTTTAGTGCTGATTGGTATGTTCTTCCTCTATCTGGGAAATGTGTTAGGATAATCTCATGGCTTTTACGGAACGATTGGAAGACCGTGTCAGTACTTTTACGGTAGTATTGTTGTTACTTTCTAAAGAGTACTGAGAAAAGAAAAAAGAACAGATGTTTTTGCCCGAAGAGGGTATTCTGATAAAATAGAAAATGCCGGAGCGTACAGGAAAGCACGCTCCGGCATTTTCTATTTTCTACCTTGCACAAGGTCTTTTTTAGTTCCGCATGTATTTCTTCATGCCTTCTGTGGAATAAGTCTGTAATTTTCCGTTCTTGTCCGTATAAATGAAATAGGCATCCAGCTCGGGATGGGAGTCGCAGACAGCCTTGGCAGAATCCAGTCCCAGTACCATGAAGGCGGTGGCGTAGGCATCGGCTGTGGCACAGTTCTTGGCAATGACGGTGGAGGAAAGAATGTTGTGTTGCACCGGATAGCCTGTCCGCGGGTCGATAGTATGTGCATATTTCTTTCCGTCCTTGTAGTAGAAATTGCGGTAGTTGCCCGATGTGGCCATACCGGCATTGGTAATTTCGAGTATGGTCTGTAACTCCTGATTGACAGATAAAGAATCGTCAATCGGTTTGTTGACTCCAATCCGCCAGGTTTCCATCTTGGCATTCTGTCCTTTCATGACCAGTTCTCCACCAATGTCAATCATGTAGTTCTTGATACCTTTCTGGTCGAACAGACGGGCTACGCAGTCCACTCCGAATCCTTTGGCAATGGAGCTGAAGTCGAGCATCATGCGTGGGTCGGACTTGACGATTTCTCCGTCTGCATTCAGCTGGATTTTGTCGATACCCACAAACTGGCGCAGACTGTCGATGGTCAGCGAGTCGGGAAACTGGGAGTGCTTGAATCCGAAGCCCCAGGCATTGACCAACGGAGCGACTGTTACGTCGTATGCTTTTCCTGTGTCATGAGATACCTCTTTGGCCAGGTTGAACACGTAGACAAATAGGCTGTCGGTATGTAGGTCGGTGTTTTGGTTGATACGCGTAATGACCGACTGCTTGTTGAACGGAGACAAGGAATTGTCCACCTTCTGCAGTTCTTTTTCAATCTCGTCTTTCAGGTTTTCCGATGATTGGTAAGTGATTTTATAAACGGTGCCGAACACCAGGCCTTGGTCGGTCTGATAAGGCGATTGTTTTCTCAGAATCAGTACGGTTCCCACAATGAGCAGGATGAGGAACGGTACTTGCCATTTCAGTTTGCTTTTGTTCATGGGTTATTGTAAGAATAAATGTTCCACTAATATTTTAACGCCGATGCCAATCAGCACCAGGCCACCGAAAATTTCCACGCGTAAGTGGAAGCGTTTGCCGAAGAAGACTCCGATGAGGCTTCCGGCCAGAGAGAGAATGAAAGAAGCCAGGCCGATGCTGGTCAGGGGCATTCCCAGGTCTTCTATCTTTGTAAGTCCGGCGAAGGCAAATGAGATGCCGATGGCCAGTGCGTCGATGCTGGTAGCCACCGCCAGGGCTAGTGTCACCTTCAGGCTGGTGGGATTGAACGAAGCCGTTTCTTCCTTCTTAAACTGAGCCCGTATCATCCGGATACCTAAAAAGGCCAGCAGGGCAAAAGCAATCCAATGGTCGTAAGCTTCAATCAGATGCTGGAAACGGCTGGCACCTAACCATCCCAGAAAAGGCATCATTGCCTGGAAAAGTCCGAAGAAGAAAGCCATTCTTAAAAAGGTACCCCAGCGGATACGGTGCAGGATGATTCCACTGGTGACCGATACGGTAAAACAGTCGATGGCCAGACTGACAGATAATAAAAGGGTTTCAATTAAATTCATGAAAGTCAGAAGGGTAAGTTATAAATGAGATTATACATCAGGTTGAAACTGCTGCTGGCGTTTTTTCCGAAGCCAGGCACATACCATGGAATGGAGTTTTCATGGCCTTTTACATTCATTCTCATTTTGTATCTCACGCTCCAGCCCATACAGAAGCCTTTGTAGATTTTTACTTTGAGTCCGAAAACCCCTTCCAGCCAGCTGGCATTACTCTTCAATCCGGAGTAAGAGAAAGGATAGGAAATTTCACCTCCATAGTTTGGGTCGGTCATACTAGGACCATCTACGTCGTAGCTGAATGAACTCATGCCATAGCGGAGACCTACATACATGTACCCTGGAAGGTGAGTCTTCTTATAAAACACATTGTAGTCCATTCCGATGCGGAAATAAGGTGCCGAGGTCTTATAGTGCAAATTGTTGCCGTCGTTGATAGCATCCGCTTTTCCGTATCCTACTTCAATGACGGGGAGAAAGCGATTTTTCAGGTTGGCTTGTACTGCAATTTCACTGTTCAGAATATCACTTCCCAACAGGTAACTTCCTGCTCCGGCTATCTCCACTCCGATACTCATTCCTTGGTAAAGAGGTACGTTTTCTTCCGGTTTCGTCTTTTTCTTTTCCTCTTTCTTTATCTGTGCCGGTTCTGCCTTATGAGCACCCGGTCTTTGTGCCCACACAGGGGAGCAGAAGAAGCAACTACTCGTTAGTAGCAGTAACAGTGAAATATACCTTGAAATTCTCTTTCTCATAATTGTCTATGTTCGGATTGGTGATGACAAGTGAATCGAGCATACGCGTCGTAGCTTCGGCACTAGTTACTTCATAGAACATCATGGTACCGCAGTCCAGATTGATGAAGTAGGGGATGTTGCGGTGATTGACGGTAATGACGTCCCTCTGCCGGTTGCCATACTGGAAAATAAAACGAGTCTGTTCTCCGTAGCTGAGAGGCAGACTCAGGCTGCTTGTATTGGTTGATTTATTAATCAATGTATCATAAATAAGCGTATCTGCTGTTTCCAGTTGCCCGATGACCGTCAGCGTGTCAGTATATTGTACCGCCTTACCGTGTTGGTCTACGAAATTGAACTGTGCGTAGGCCAGTGCGTTGGGCGGACAGTTCTCCACTTCACAAGCTGGGAAAAAGGAGAGTCCTGCCACCAGCAATAAGCCTGATACAATCGGTAGTTTCTTCATCTTTAAAGTTCTTTCTCGATTTGGTATTTGTTTCTTTCCGGCGAGTTGCGTGCAATCAATTCCCCGATGAATCCAGCCAGGAAAAGCTGGGTACCCAGAATCATGGTGGTCAAGGCCAGATAGAAGTACGGGTTTTCTGTAACCAGACGGTAGGGATTTCCACAGTACATGTCATACAGTTTGTTTGCTCCTACTACGATGACAGCAATGAATCCTAACATAAACATGATGGAACCCAAAAAGCCGAAAATGTGCATGGGCTTTACTCCGAAAGTGGAAAGGAACCACAAGGAGAGCAAATCCAGGTAGCCGTTGACAAAGCGGTTCAGTCCGAATTTGGTCTTTCCATATTTACGTGCCTGATGATGTACCACTTTTTCTCCGATACGGTTGAAGCCGGCATTCTTGGCCAAGTAGGGGATATATCGGTGCATTTCGCCATAGACTTCGATATTTTTCACCACGTCTTTTCGGTAAGCCTTCAGTCCGCAGTTGAAATCATGCAGGTTATGTATGCCTGACACTGCACGTGCCGTAGCATTGAACAGTTTGGTCGGAATGGTTTTCGACAACGGGTCGTAGCGTTTTTGTTTCCATCCCGAAACCAGGTCGTATCCTTCTTCTGTAATCATGCGGTAGAGTTCCGGAATCTCGTCCGGACTATCTTGCAAATCGGCATCCATGGTGATGACTACATCTCCTTCGGCTTTTTCAAATCCACAGAACAAAGCAGGAGATTTTCCATAATTGCGACGGAACTTAATGCCCTTCACTTCTTTTGATTTCCGACTGAGTTCTTCGATAACCTGCCAAGAATGGTCGGTACTGCCATCGTTTACGAATATGACCTCGTAAGTAAAATGGTGGGCGTCCATGACGCGTTCAATCCAGGCATACAGTTCAGGTAAGGATTCCTCTTCATTATAGAGAGGTACGACTACAGATATATCCATATTATTATTTATAAGCGATTAATTTTTCTTTTTCATGACCAGCAGTCCGGTAGGAATGGAAAGCAGTATTCCGTAAAAGAAATTCTGCGACAACAGCTGGAAAGTGAGTTGCAAAGGGGTAAGCGATGAAATCACATCGAAACTGCTGATGAGTTGTTCTACGGAAATTTTCATATCGCCACTTACGGAATTCTTTATGTTCTCCAGTTGGTCCAAATAAGTATTCAATAAATAACCTTGATCGATAAAGCGGAAATACACATAATGAGCCAATGCGGTCAGTATAGAGGAAAAAAGATACATTAGAAAGCAAAAACTGAATGCCTGGGTAAAAGAAAGATAGCCTTCGCGGTACTGGTTGCGGTAGCGGCGCGCGTAGATGTAGCCCAATACAGGAACGAAAAGCGTCATCAGGATAAATAGCAACTGAAGCAAGGGAATGGAAAATCCGATGGGAAGGAAGATGAATTTGAAAATCCAGAACAGTCCCATGTAAGTTCCGAAGCGCATGGCATATTCCTGTAAGGTCATTGGTCTTTCTGTTGTCATATCATTAAGTTTAATAGTGACTACAAAAGTAGTCTTTTTCAGTGAGCCGTAGTGTATAAAAGGCCGAAAAAACACGTATCTTTCCAATTTTCTTCATTTTTTTTCTTGAAGGTATTGTGAATTCCGAAAAAATGTCTACCTTTGCACCCGCAATCGAGAAACATCCTCTACAAGGATACTCGATGACATGTTGAATACGGGTAAGTCCCATACGGCCAGCTCCCTTCGAATCCTCCAGGGCTTGATCGCAGCAAAGGTAGTTGGTTGTAGCGGCGCGATATGGTAAGCTTACCCACCCGCCTCTTTAGCTCAGTTGGCCAGAGCACGTGATTTGTAATCTCGGGGTCGTTGGTTCGAATCCGACAAGAGGCTCGAAAAAGTTGGACAGGTTTGTCTGACTTTTTTTTATGTTTGTACGTCAGAGAAAAAAGAAAGCCACCGGTGTTGTAGCGGTGGCTTTTGTACATAATGTAAAGTTTAGTAAGCCTTTTAGTTGTAAATCGATGTATGGCTTATTCCCTTTGGAAGAAGGGGTCGTAAAGGAGTTATGTTTTTAGAAAACAAACAAAAGGGGGAAAATGTTCAATGTTTGGTATGAAAAAATATGTTTAAGGATTTTTCAGGATAATAACTTCCCGTTTTTTTTCCGTACTTTTGCATCCGAAAATCATAACAACTAAATAACTAATAAAGAATGGGTGGCTTTTTCGGAACAGTCTCTAAGGCTGAATGCGTGACCGATTTATTTTACGGTACGGATTATAATTCACATTTGGGAACGAAACGCGCTGGTATGGCAACATACGCAGAGGGCGAAGGGTTCATACGTTCAATCCATAATCTGGAAAGTTCTTATTTTCGTACAAAGTTTGAGAGTGAACTCCCTGGTTTTAAGGGAACTTCGGGAATTGGGGTAATCAGTGATACGGATCCTCAACCTATCATGATTAATTCTCATTTAGGGCGGTTTGCCATTGTCACTGTAGCAAAAATCAACAACATGGAGGAGCTGGTGCAGGAGTTGCTGGCCAGCAACATGCATTTTTCGGAAATGAGCATGGGAAAGACTAATCCTACGGAATTGGTCGCATTGCTTATTGTGCAAGGCAAGGATTTCGTGGATGGCATCGAGAATGTGTTCAATAAGATTAAAGGCTCTTGCTCCATGCTGATTCTGACAGAAGATGGTGTGATTGTAGCTCGTGACAAATGGGGGCGTACGCCGATTATCATTGGAAAGAAGGAGGGTGCATACGCTGCAACCAGTGAGTCGAGCAGTTTGCCAAATCTGGATTTTGAAATAGATCGTTACGTAGGTCCAGGTGAAATTCTGCGTATGCGTGCCAGTGGACTGGAACAGCTTCGCCAACCGAATGACAAAATGCAGATTTGTTCGTTCTTGTGGGTGTACTACGGTTTTCCTGTTTCTTGTTATGAAGGGAAAAATGTGGAAGAAGTACGTTTTATGAGCGGTTATAAGATGGGACAGACCGACGAATCGGAAGTAGACTGTGTTTGTGGTATTCCAGATTCAGGTGTAGGTATGGCTTTAGGATATGCAGAAGGTAAAGGAATTCCTTACCATCGGGCTATTGCCAAATATACTCCCACGTGGCCGAGAAGCTTTACGCCGAGCAACCAGAGTATGCGTTCGCTGGTGGCCAAGATGAAGTTGATTCCGAATCGTGCCATGTTGCAGGGAAAACGTCTGCTGTTCTGTGATGACTCCATCGTGCGTGGTACACAGCTTCGCGATAATGTGAATGTTCTTTATGATTACGGAGCGAAGGAAGTGCACATGCGTATCGCATGTCCCCCGTTGATTTATGGATGTCCTTTTATTGGGTTTACTTCTTCTAAGAGTGATATGGAGTTGATAACCCGTCGCATCATCAAGGAAATTGAAGGAGATGAGAATGCCAAACTGGATAAATATGCGACGACGGATTCTCCGGAATATAAAGAATTGGTGGAACGTATTCGGGCTCGATTTGGGTTGACTTCTTTGAAATTCAATACATTGGAAACATTGATTGAAGCTATCGGACTGCCGAAGTGCAAGGTCTGCACACATTGTTTTGACGGATCCAGCTGTTTCTGACAAGGTATTTCGGATGCGTGGGGAAGATAAAGTGGAATCTTCTCTGCATATTCTGGAAAATGCATAAGAATATTTTCTGTACCACATTGTGAAATATGTGTCCCGCACTGCGGGATATGTATTTCACAGTGTGGTTTTTGTATCCCACAGTGTGGAACAGAGAAATTGTTGTGACACAAGGGGAAATTTGTCGAGGTATTTTTTAAAAAGCCTCGGTCATGTTGAAATAAAACAGGTTCTGTTGATTGGTGAAGTCACGACCTAAATCCAGGCGTACGTTCATGCGGGGTTGCACTTCGATACGGAGTCCAAGTCCGGCATTGGGAAGCAGACCTTCAATTTTGCCCGGTGTGGGTCCCATGAAACCACATCCTCCCCAGGCCACAAAGCCCAGGCGATTGAGGATTTTCTTTATCCAATTGCTTTGGTCCGTATTGAACATCTGTCGGTATTCGGCCAGTGCCACGTGTGAGGATTTGTCGCGATATTGTCCCATGTAGTACCCTCGCAAGTCGAAGGGGGTTCCGCTCAATACATACTTGTTCAGGGGAATGTTGTGACCGAAAGAATGCTTGCTTTGTACAGTCCAAGCCAGTACCTTTCGTTTACCTACCGTTTTGTATTGCCGATAGTCCAGTTCCAAGCGGTAGAAGCTGGAATTGCTCCCGAGAAATTTTTCATACATTAGTCCCCTCAAATCGAAATATAATCCCTTATAGGGATTGGCCGGTACGTCGCGTGTATCATACGTCAGTAGGAAACCGATTCCAGAACTGAAGTCTTCGTAGCCGTTGGCAGTACCTCCCGCACGCTTGTAGTCGGGCTGTTCTACGAGATACTTGGCCGGGTCCATGATGTGGTCGTAGGTGATGTCAATTTGTGGACCGGCGAAGAAGTTGCTTTCCCCCAGCCGGAAAAGAAACCACGGATTAATTTGTATGCCGCTGTAACGGTACTGGCTGGTGGTATCGCTTCGTACATAATTTTTGTTGGTGCTGTAGCCCACCCCATAAAAATTTTCCTGTGTGTTCTTGAACGAAAATTGTCCGAAAATGCGGAAGCGGTCGTTTTTGAAGAACAGTTGAGGCTTGACCACCAGATTCAGTCCTCCTTTAAACATGAAGGCTATGGCTGCCGGGATGACCGAGCGGCGCATGGTGGTGTCTTTGGGGTTCATCCGGAAGGTCATCAGTGCACTTCCTCCCACGAGCACTCCAAAATCGGGGGTATAACTTGGACCTCCCAATATATTATAGTGAAAGTTACGTTCGGCTTTCTCTTTTTTCTTGAGTTCTTTTTCTATCTGTTGCCGGATGCTGTCTGGTAGAGATTCTTGTGCATTCCCCATTAGGGCAAACAGACAATAAATGCAGAGGAGTAGGTATTTTTTCATGCGGCAAAATTACAAAAAAACGTCTGAATCTGTCTGGTCTTGTTTTAATACTTTCTGGATTACCCTTCCTTTTTAACTTAAAAAGCTGGGTGCGACCGCAGGAATTTTTTCTCGACATGGTAAATCATCCTTGCGTTCTGATAAAAAATGGTAAGTCTTTTGGTCATTCTCCGGGTATTTTTTACTTTTACAAAAGTAAGATTTTAGTAAACAATTAAAGTGATATGACAGTAATTGAACGCTTTTTAAAGTATGTGACTTTTGATACGCAGTCGGACGAATCGACCGGTGTAACCCCAAGTACACCGAAGCAGATGGTGTTTGCGCGTTATCTGAAAGAGGAACTGGAGAAACTGGGGTTGAAAGATATTTCTTTGGACGAAAATGGTTATCTGTTTGCTACACTTCCTTCGAATGTAGATCATGAGGTGCCGGTTATCGGTTTTATTGCCCACATGGATACGAGTCCCGATATGAGTGGAGAGAACGTAAAGCCGCGTATCGTGGAAAAATACGACGGAAAAGATATTCCGTTGTGCGCAGAAGAACACATTGTGTTGTCGCCGACAAATTTCCCCGAATTGTTGGATCACATAGGAGAAGACTTGATTGTAACCGATGGGCATACCTTGCTGGGAGCGGATGATAAAGCCGGAATTGCAGAAATTGTGGGTGCCGTGGCTTACTTGAAGGCTCATCCGGAAATCAAGCATGGAGACATTCGTGTGGGCTTTAACCCGGATGAAGAAATTGGTTTGGGAGCGCACAAGTTTGATGTGGAGAAGTTTGGTGCCAAATGGGCTTATACGATGGATGGTGGCGAAGTAGGTGAACTGGAGTTTGAGAACTTCAATGCGGCTGCAGCCAAGGTGGTGGTGAAGGGACGCAACGTGCATCCAGGTTATGCCAAAAACAAGATGATCAATTCTTTGCTGGTTGCCAATGAATATGCTTCCTTGCTTCCGGCCAATGAAACTCCGGGTACAACGGAAGGATATGAAGGTTTTTATCACCTGGTTGGAATGGAAGGTGAAGTGGAGCATACCGTGTTGTCTTATATCGTTCGCGATCATGACCGCGAGAAGTTTGAGGCGCGCAAGCAGGCTTTACAAGATTATGCAGCCCAGTTGAACCAGAAATACGGAGAGGGTACGGTTTGTGTGGAATTGAAAGACCAGTATTACAACATGCGCCAGCAGGTGGAACCGTTGATGCATATCATCGACATTGCTTTTGCGGCCATGCAGGAAGCGGGAGTTACTCCAAAAGTAAAGGCCATTCGTGGGGGGACGGATGGTGCACAGCTCTCATTCAAGGGACTTCCTTGTCCGAATATTTTTGCTGGTGGCTTGAATTTTCACGGGCGTTATGAATTTGTGCCCATACCTTCTATCGAGAAAGCGATGAAAGTAGTGGTGAAAATTGCTGAGCTTACGGCTAAGAGATATAGCTAATTATTGAAGTTGCGGTTCTGTCGGAAAATCACAGGCAGGCCGCAACCTATTATCAACCTTAAAATAAATCTTATGAAAACAACTCCATTTACCGAGAAGCACATTGCTCTCGGTGCCAAGATGCATGAATTTGCAGGTTACAACATGCCGATTGAATATTCTGGAATCATTGATGAACACTTGACGGTCTGCCATGCGGTGGGTGTCTTCGATGTGTCGCACATGGGAGAATTCTGGGTGAAAGGTCCGCATGCACTGGATTTCATTCAGGAGGTGACTTCCAACAATGCGGCGGTGCTTACGCCGGGTAAGGTGCAGTACACGTGTTTCCCGAACGAGACAGGAGGAATTGTAGACGATTTGCTGGTGTATGCATACGAGCCCGAAAAATACATGCTGGTGGTCAATGCGGCCAATATTGAGAAAGACTGGAACTGGTGTGTGAAACACAACCGGGTGGGGGCGGAGCTGGAAAATGCATCCGACCGCATGGCACAGCTGGCTATACAAGGGCCGAAGGCTTGTGATACACTCCAGAAACTGACTCCGGTAGATTTGAAATCGATTCCTTATTATACATTCAAGGTGGGAGAATTTGCCGGGGTTCCGAATGTGATTATTTCCAATACGGGATACACAGGAGCGGGAGGATTTGAACTATATTTCTACCCAGAAGTGGCACTGAAGATTTGGGATGCCATTTTTGAAGCCGGAAAAGAATTTGGTATTAAGCCGATTGGGCTGGGAGCCCGCGATACGCTGCGTCTGGAGATGGGATTCTGTCTGTATGGAAATGATATTACCGACGAGACTTCTCCGCTGGAAGCCGGGTTGGGATGGATTACCAAGTTCGTGGAAGGAAAGAACTTTACCAACCGTGCGGCACTGGAAAAGCAGAAAGCCGAAGGAGTGAGTCGGAAATTGGTAGGCTTTGAGATGATTGACCGGGGGATTCCGCGTCATGGATATGCGTTGTTGAATGAAACGGGGGAAACAATCGGATACGTAACGTCGGGTACGATGTCGCCTACGCGGAAGATAGGTATCGGGATGGGGTATGTCAAGGTAGAATATTCTAAACCTGGTACGGAGATTTACTTGGACAACCGTGGTCGGAAACTGAAAGCACAAGTAGTGAAGCCTCCTTTCAGAAAATGAAAATATAAAATAAAAAGCCTGTCGTCAGACAGGCTTTTTTGATGAGCGGAAGACGGGACTCAAACCCGCGACCCTCAGCTTGGAAGGCTAATGCTCTATCAACTGAGCTACTTCCGCAAATTTGCGG
>NZ_JAOQJI010000006.1:40089-139335 GCF_025567125.1 Phocaeicola fibrisolvens
TTTTTTGATGAGCGGAAGACGGGACTCAAACCCGCGACCCTCAGCTTGGAAGGCTAATGCTCTATCAACTGAGCTACTTCCGCAAATTTGGTGGGCAAAGATGGATTCGAACCACCGAAGGCGTAAGCCAGCAGATTTACAGTCTGCCCCATTTGGCCACTCTGGTATTTGCCCGTCCGCAACTAAGATTATTGCTTTTCTCAATTGCGTTGCAAAGGTACGATTATTTTTTTAACTTGCAAACAAAATCAATCATTTTTATTGCTGTAACTGCACATTCGTCACCTTTATTCCCTAATTTGCCTCCAGCACGATCTTCCGCTTGTTGCATATTGTTGGTGGTAATCAGACCATAAATAACTGGGATGTCGGTAGTTGCATTCAGTTCAGTAATACCTTGGGTAGCACCGGCGCATACATAGTCGAAATGGGGGGTGTCGCCTCGAACCACACAACCTAATGCGATGACGGCGTCTACTTTTCCACTTTTGATGAGTTGGGCGGAACCAAATGTCAGTTCGAAACTTCCAGGAACAGGATAAACCAAAATGTTTTCATCTTTGGCGCCGTGTTTTTTCAGGGTACGGACGGCCCCTTCGAGCAGGGCACCGGTGATATTGTGATTCCATTCGGAAACTACAATACCGAAACGCATCTGTGAAGCATCGGGTACGGAGTTGAAATCGTAATCAGAAAGATTGTGATAAGCTGTTGCCATATTTTTTGTTTTAAGGGTTATTAGAAGATAAAAAAGCCAGACCGAAAAACTGGAGTACATCCGCAGATGCTTTGAGTTTTTCGGTCCGGCTTGAATGATGATACTCTTTTATGATAATAGAAGAATGTTTGCTGGAATTATTTCAAAGAAGCACGTTCGATGTACTTGTCGATATCCATAGCTTGGTAAGAGTTGCCGTATTTGTTTTTTACTTGTTTGTAAGCATCTACGGCTTCTGCGTTCTTACCTTGTTTCTCCAAGATCTGTCCGGCCTGAATCAGATAAATCGGACTCAATGACGTGCTGTTGGCACGTTCGGCAGCTTTCAGTAAAGTAGCCACTGCTTTGTCAAGTTGACCAACCTGTGCGTAGCAGTTTCCTAGTGCTCCCATTACGGATGGGGCTACCAGCAAGTCGCTTCCACTAAATTTGTCCAAGTATTTGATGGCATCTTCGTATTTGCCAAGTTGAGCATAGCAGAGACCTGCGTATGCATTGGCCAGGTTTCCGGCATCTGTGCCGCTGAACTGGTCTGCCAGTTTGACGAAACCTGCATAGCCCAGGCTGTCGCCCTTCAGTGCTGTTTCAAAATTGTCTGCTCCAAAATATTGTTCACCTTTGAAAATAGCTTCTGAAGCCTTCAACTCGTTCGGTTCAGAAATGAAGTGTTTGTATCCGAGGTAACCTCCGACAACGACAACCAGAACGATTACTATCCCTAAAAGTACATTCTTGTTTTTGATAAGAAATGCTTCTGAAGTGCTGAGCGCTTCGTCTACATTCAATGGGTCATGAGTGTGTTTTTGTTCAGTCATTTGATATTTGTTTTTATTATTTTCAGAATCCACTTATTTGGACAGCAAAAGTAGTTTATTTATACTTATAAATGAAATTTGCGGGCAGTTTTTTTAATCAATCTTGCTTTTATTGTTAATTTTGTATTCTAAATAATGAGTATCTTATGTGGCTTAAACGCATTTCAATCGTAAACTATAAGAATCTGGAGCAGGCGGAACTGACTTTTTCCCGTAAGATGAACTGCATCATCGGAAAAAACGGAATGGGGAAGACCAACCTGATGGATGCCGTGTATTATCTTTCTTTCTGCAAGAGTGCAACCAATCCAATTGATTCACAGAATATCCGTCATGAGCAGGATTTTTTCGTGTTACAGGGATTTTATGAGACGGACGGCGGCGATCCGGAGGAAGTGTATTGCGGGTTGAAACGTCGTCAGAAGAAGCAATTTAAGCGGAACAAGAAGGAATATACCCGCTTGTCGGACCATATCGGGCTGATACCGCTGGTCATGGTTTCACCGGCAGATACGTTGCTGATAGCGGGAGGAAGTGAAGAGCGCAGAAGGTTTATGGACGTGGTGATTTCGCAGTTCGACCGTGAATATTTGGATGCGTTGATTCGTTACAACAAGGCCCTGATGCAGCGGAATACGTTGCTGAAAGCAGAACTGGAACCGGATGAGGAACTGATGATTGTGTGGGAGGAAATGATGGCTTCCACGGGAGAGATTGTGTTCCGCAAGCGGCGTCAGTTTATTGAAGAGTTTATTCCGATTTTTCAGTCGTATTATGCTTATATTTCCCAAAACCGGGAGCAGGTGAAACTGTCGTATCAGTCGCATGCGGCAGAGGGAGACTTGTTGACCTTGCTGCGCGAGAACCGGCAGCGGGACCGGGTGATGGGATATTCCCTGAAAGGTATTCATAAGGACGACCTGATTATGCAGCTGGGGGAATTTCCCATGAAGCGGGAAGGCTCACAGGGGCAGAACAAAACGTATCTGATTGCACTCAAACTGGCACAGTTTGAATTCTTGAAGCGGACAGGGAGCGGCACTACACCATTGATTCTGCTGGATGACATCTTCGACAAACTGGATGCTCTTCGGGTGGAGCAGATTGTGAAGCTTGTGGCAGGTGACAATTTCGGACAGATTTTCATAACGGATACCAACCGTGACCATCTGGACCGTATCTTGAAAAAGATTGAGGGCGACTATAAGTTGTTCGAGGTAGAAAACGGAGAGGTTTCCGAACGAAAGGAAGGGTATGAAGCGGAATAATACGGAACAGATAGGGGACGTGCTCCGGCAATTCCTTCGTCAGCAGGGGCTGGAGACGCCTTTGAACGAATATCGGTTGGTAGATGCCTGGAAGGATGTGGTGGGGCCGGTCATTACCCGTTACACTACGAATCTGTTTATCAAGAACCAGGTGCTTTATGTCAGCCTCTCTTCCTCGGTCATCCGTCAGGAACTGATGATGGGGCGGGAGATGCTGATTCGTAACCTGAATGCGCAGGTGGGCTCACAAGTCATCGTGAACATTGTGTTCCGTTGAGTATACACATCCTTGTTCAGTCCAAACTTCGTGCATGGGGCGGTCTGTAGGCTCTGTCGGGATGTGCGGGTAGAGCTGGAAATGAAAGCAGACACCTATATTATAGGAATGCAGGCGGGAGAGGGCACGGTCATAGTATCCCTTTCCACGTCCTAGTCGGTTTCCAGTCCGGTCGAAGGCTACACCGGGAACGATGCTAAGTTCAATTTCATCCAAGTTTTCCACTTGTCTTCCGGTCGGTTCTTCAATGCCGAATGAACCAGTCTGCAACGAATCTTTTCCTTCGTAATACCGGAATTCCAATTCATTTCCTTTTACCAGCGGCAGTATGATGTGTTTGTACGGATGCCACCGTTCGATAAACGCGTGAGTTTGTACTTCATCCGGTAAGGAATGATAGAGCAGGATGGTTTTTGTTTGTAAGAATAAAGGGTGGTCTTCCAGTTTTTGGAATAAACTGGAAGACCATTCCGCTTTTTGAGAAGCGGAGTATTTCCGCTTCTCTTGTGCTATTTGTTTGCGTAATTCTCTTTTGTCCATGAAGTCCTATTTCTTTTTCTCGTTGGAAGCCTGCATTTCAGGAGCCTGTGGGAAAGACTCACCCTTTTCCAGAATTTCCACTGCCTTCAATACCGTCTTGTCGGTTTCATTGAGGAATTCTACATACGCCTCCATGCCCAGCATGTTGTAGATAATATTTCCGTAAAGGCTCATTTCAAACAGCTTCCGTGATTTAGCCATCAGGTTGTTGCGGCGTTTCAATCCTTTCTTTTCAGCCCATGCGGCAAAATTGTTCAGCAGGTTCTGCTTTTTCAGGTATTCCTCCATCTTTTCAGTGGTATCGTATTTCTGAAGTGTGCTCCGGTTTTGGTCGGTATACTCGAAGGTATAGCGGATAATCAGTCCACGGTTGGCGGCCATGCGGAAATAAGAGGTCATACCCGTGGTGTCTTGTGGTACGAAGATATCGGGCATGATGCCTCCTCCTCCATACACCGGACGTCCCAGACGGGTGCGGTAGACTTCTGTTTCGTTCTGCTTGATGCTGTCGGCCGAGAAGAACTCTCCGTGTTCGTATCGGGTAAGCAAGTCCAATTCATATTCCGATTCTTTTCCTTTTTCGTATGGCTTCTGAATGCAACGGCCCGACGGAGTGTAATAACGGGCGATGGTCAGGCGGATGGCAGAGCCGTCGCTGAATTCGATGGGTTGTTGTACCAGTCCTTTCCCGAACGAACGGCGTCCGACGATGGTTCCGCGGTCATTGTCCTGGATGGCTCCGGCAAAGATTTCGCTGGCAGAGGCTGAACCTTCGTCCACCAAAACCACGAGCGGCATTTTCTGGTTGCTTCCCGTGCCGTTGGAATTGTAGTCCTGGCGTGGGGATTTCCGTCCTTGCGTGTACACAATCAGGCGGTTATTGGGGAGAAATTCATTGACCATCTGTATGGCAGCAGCCATGTAACCTCCTGTATTTCCACGAAGGTCTATAATCAGTCCTTCACAGTTTTTCTGGCTCAGTTTGGCCAAGGCTATCAGTAATTCCGGATAAGTAGTCTCTCCAAACTTGTTGACTTTGACATATCCCACTTTTTCGTTAATCATGTAGGCTGCATCAATGCTTTTGACCGGAATGTTGCCTCGTACAACCGTGAAATGCAGCAACTCTTTTTCTCCCGGGCGGTACACACCGAGTTTGACCTTGCTGCCTTTTTCACCTTTCAGTCGTTTCATGGCTTCTTCATTGGTGACGATTTTTCCTACGAAGGCAGAATCGTCTACTTCTACGATACGGTCGCCGGCCATCAGTCCCACCTTTTCGGATGGGCCTCCCTGAATGACGTTGTTCACATGGATGGTGTCATTCTGGATGGTAAACTGGATGCCGATGCCACTGAAACTGCCTTTTAAGTCGGCTGTAACGGCTTCCAGGTCTTTGGCCGGAATATAAGAAGAATGTGGGTCGAGTTCCGAAAGAATCTGTGGCATGGCTTCTTCCACCAGGTCGCTGATATTGACGGTATCCACATACTGGTCGTCAATGATACGCAGCAAGGCATTCAATTTGTTGGAAGACGTGTTGATGATGCCCAGTTTGTTGCCGGAAAAATGGTTGGCATAGAATGTACCGATGGCGATACCTGCAATCAGGCAGATGGCCAGCAGAAACGGAATAAAGCGTGTACTATTGTTCTTCATAATTTTATTCATTGGGGTTAAGATATACAACTTCAATATGCGCTCGTTTCAATAAGTCCAGTCCGTCTTCCAGGCGGTATTTCTCGGCATAGACCACTCGCTTGATGCCAGCCTGGATAATCAGTTTCGCACATTCGATGCAAGGGGAGGCGGTGACATACATGGTAGCCCCTTCACTGCTGTTGCTGGAGCGGGCTATCTTGGTGATGGCATTGGCTTCCGCATGAAGGACGTAAGGGCGGGTCACTCCGTTTTCGTCTTCACACACATTTTCGAATCCTGCCGGTGTGCCATTGTATCCGTCCGAGATAATCATCTTGTCCTTGACAATCAATGCTCCCACCTGACGCCGCTTGCAATAGGAGTTTTCGGCCCAGATGAGAGCCATGCGCATATAGCGCTTGTCCAGGATTTCTTGTTTATGTTCTGATGGTTCCATAATGATGCTGCCTAGTTGTTAAATCCTTTGGGGTAAAATTGAATGTAATGATTCTTGTCGAGGTTGAACAGTTTGATAAGTCGTGAGCTACCACGATAGAATTTCGCATTACTTATTTCGTCATAAAACGTTTTATCTAGTCCGGTACGATTTCCATTGGTCTTCAGTTGAATGGAAAAGCTTTGGTCGTTGCCGTTGGCACTCCAAGTTCCAGTAAAAGTGAAATTATTTCCGTTTCCTTCCACTGTACCGTCTTCTTTAAAAATGATGTTGTATTTGTTTTGGTCATCATTGATTTTAGCCAGTTCATCCCGTGTCAAAGTGGAATTGAAGTTGTTGTCGTCTTTCCAGTCGCTGGTGCTGTAAGAGCCGCTCCAGTGCCATGTTTGTCCGCTGGAGAAAATTTCATGCACATCGTCTTCTTGGTTACATCCGGCCAGCAGTAGGAGTAACATGAAGAACCTGTAGATTTTGAATGTTTTCATTTGTATGCTTATTTTATTCCATTTCTTTTTAATAGAGCGTCGATGGTCGGTTCTTGTCCTCGGAAACGTTTGTAAAGCGTCATCGGATGTTCGGTGCCCCCTTTTGATAAAATATTTTCCCGGAAGGAACGTGCCGTTTCCGGATTGAAGATTCCTTTCGCCTTGAAAACTGAAAAGGCATCAGCATCCAGTACTTCCGCCCATTTATAGCTGTAGTATCCGGCTGAATAGCCGCCTGACATGATATGCCCGAACTGTACGCTCATGCAGGTGTCGTCCAGTTGTGGAAGCAGTTGGGTGCGTTGCCAGGAAGCTTTTTCGTATGCCTTTACATCTCCCTCAAACGGGGTCTGGCGGGTGTACCAGGCCATGTCGAGCAATCCGAAACTGACTTGACGCAGGCAAGCATAAGCTACGTTGAAGTTGGAAGCATCTACAATGCGCTGAATCAGTTCCTCGGGAATCGGTTCGCCCGTCTGGTAATGACATGCGAATGTATTTAAAAATTCCTTTTCTATGGCAAAGTTTTCCATGATTTGTGAAGGAAGTTCCACAAAATCCCAATATACGTTCGTGCCGCTCATGCTTTGGAAGCGCGTATTGGCAAACATGCCGTGCAGGGCATGACCGAATTCGTGCAGGAAGGTGTTGACTTCAGAGAAAGTCAGCAAGGCCGGTTTGTCTTTTGTAGGCTTGGTGAAATTCATGGTTACGGAGACATGCGGGCGGCTGTTGGTGCCGTCGTCTTCTATCCATTGTTCCTTGTAACTTGTCATCCAAGCGCCCGAACGCTTGCCTTCACGGGGATGAAAATCGGTATAAAGCACGGCCAGAAAACTGCCGTCACGGTCGAACACCTCGTAGGCCTGCACGTCCGGATGGTACACCGGGATTTCTTGGTTTTCCTTGAAGGTGATTCCATACAGGCGGGTAGCCAGTCCGAATACCCCTGCTTTTACGCGGCTCAGTTCGAAGTAAGGGCGGAGCGCTTCTTCGTCGAGACTGAATTTCCGGTTCTTCAGTTTTTCTGCATAATAAGAAAAGTCCCAGGGCATCAGTTCGAAGTCGTTGCCTTCCAGTTCGCGGGCCAAGGTGCGGATTTCCTTTACCTCCTCCCGAGCCACGGGTGTGTAGGCCTCCAATAAGTCGTTCAGCAGCTTGTACACATGGTTGCTGTTCTCAGCCATACGCTTTTTCAGTACATATTCCGCATAATTGGAAAAGCCCAACAGCTGTGCCAGTTCCATGCGTAGGTTGACCAACCGTTTTACGATGTCCAGGTTGTTGAACTCATTGTCGTGGCAACACTGGGTGTTGTAGGCCATGTAAAGTTGTTTGCGTAAGTCTCTTTTGTCGCTGTACTTCATAAAGGGTACGTAGCTGGGAGCCTGCAGGGTGATAATCCAGCATCCGTCTTTCCCTTTCTCATGAGCGGTATGGGCAGCTGCTTCCACGGCACTTTCCGGCAGTCCAGCCAATTCGTCTTCGTGTCGTAGCACCAGTTCAAAGCTGTTCGTTTCTTTCAGATGGTTCTGTGAAAATTTCAGGGTCAGGCTGCTCAGTTCCATACTCAGCTTGCGGAAAGTCTCTTTATCCTTTTCCGGCAGGTTGGCACCGTTACGGACAAATCCGTCGTATGACTTTTCCAACAGGCGTCGTTCTTCCGGTGTCAGTGGAAGTGCGTCCCTTTGTTCATATACCGCCTTGACCCGTGCAAACAATGCCTCGTTGAGGCTGATGTTGTTGGCATGTTCCGAAAGTTCCGGCGTCATTTTCTCCGCAATGGCTTCCAGTTCATCGTTTGTTTCCGCACTCAGCAGGTTGAACAAGACGGTGGTGACTCTGTCTAAAGTTTTTCCTGCGTGTTCCAAAGCCAGAATGGTGTTTTGGAATGTGGGTGCTTCCTGATTTTGTATGATATTTTGTATTTCCTTATCTTCTAGTTGCATACCTTCCCGAATAGCTGGTTCGTAATCTTCCATTCGTATCAGTTGAAATGGAGTGGTATTATGAAGGGTATGATAAGGTTGTAAAAATGGATTATTCATAATGGTAACAATTAATATAGGATAGGAATATCAGTCTTTTTTGTCTTGTAGGAGTGTGACTTCTCTTAAGTCATTGATTGTAAATGTTCTTCTTCCTAGTTGGATTAGTCCTTTGTTTTGTAAATCATTCAGTACATTCGATACATTGATACGGGTATCGTCAATCAATCTTGCCAGATCTTCCATGCGGATAGACATTTTTTTTGTTCCATACGGTGTCATGCACCTCAATAAGAGAAAGTTGATGATTTTGTCGCGTGTCTTTCCGATGTGGGCATTCCAAAGTTTGTTGTAAATTACCTGACTTCGGTTGCTTAGCATGTTCATATAGTTCAAGTTAAATACTTCATAGCGGCACAGTTCATTGAGAATGTATGATTTTTCGATGTTCAGCGTATTAACTTCCGTGATTGCTGTATAAGAAGCTGTGAAATAGGGACGCATGCCAAATAGTGAATAAGGTTCGATGACATTTGGACTTTTGAAACTTTCCCAGATGGTGTATTTATGGATAGGGTCATTGGATTCTATTTGTACTTCTCCATCTAATACAAAAATAAGTTGATTACAGGGAGTGTCTTGTTTGACTAGACAACTTCCTGGTTCATATTTATTAAAGTGAATCTTCACTTTTTCTAGAATATCAGTAAAGTCGAATTTGGATATTCCCTGAAACAAGGGGAGCTGTAAAAGCTTGTCATACATTGTCAATTCCATCTCGCGTTAACTTTATTAAGTTATCTTTTAACAGACAAAGTTAAGTATATTTCCTCAGCGAAGATATCGGCAGTCAGTTGCTTTTATCTTTTTTATTCTTTCTTACCGTCTGATAATGTTTGTAGAAGATTTGCAGATGAATGAAAAAATGATAACTTTGCAGAAGTAATTTTGGATATGATTATGAGTGGATTTGATTTTCAGCAGTTCCTTAGTGCTTTTATTGTGCTTTTTGCGGTGATTGACATCATTGGTTCTATTCCTATTATTCTGGATTTGAAGCAGAAGGGACGATCAGTGAATGCTCCGAAAGCCACTCTGATAGCTTTTGCTCTTCTTTTGGGTTTCTTTTATGCCGGTGATATGATGTTGCGCTTGTTTCAGGTGGATATTGCTTCCTTTGCCGTAGCTGGTGCTTTTGTTATATTTCTGATGTCGCTGGAGATGATTCTGGATGTAGAGATTTTCAAAAACACGGGCCCTATTAAAGAAGCCACTTTGGTGCCTTTGGTGTTTCCATTACTGGCTGGTGCAGGAGCATTTACCACCCTGTTGTCTTTGCGGGCAGAATATGCACCGATAAACATTGTACTGGCATTGGTCCTGAATATGGTATGGGTATATATAGTATTGAAATTGACCGACCGTATTGAGCACATGTTGGGAAAAGGTGGAATTTATGTCATCCGTAAGTTTTTTGGCATTATTCTATTAGCTATTTCGGCTCGTTTGTTTACGGCCAACATTACTTCATTAATAGAACAATTCCAGGCTTTGAAATGAGATATACCGTGAAAAGGGTATTGGGCATTTGTCGTGTGAGCGGTATATTTGCCGTTAAAAAAGAAATATATGAATATAGCAGCATTGATATCAGGAGGAGTTGACAGTGCAGTGGCTGTGCATCTGTTGTGTGAGCATGGATATAAGCCAGACCTTTTTTATATAAAAATAGGAATGGATACGGATGACGGATTGACTTGTACGGCAGAAGAAGATATTGAATTAGCTTCCGCTACTGCCCGTAAATATGGCTTGCCTTTTCATATTGTGGACTTGCAGAAAGAATATTGGGATAACGTTGTGGCCTATACGGTTGACAAGGTACGGCATGGGTTGACTCCCAATCCGGATGTGATGTGTAACAAATTGATAAAGTTTGGTTGTTTTGATCAAAAGGTCGGACATGATTATGAGAAGATTGTTACAGGACATTATGCCTCTACACTTGTAATAGACGGACAGACATGGTTGGCTACAGCAAAAGATCCGGTAAAGGATCAGACCGATTTTCTGGCGCAGATCGACTCTCTTCAGGTATCGCGTTTGATGTTTCCATTAGGAGGGCTGCTTAAGCAGGAAGTTCGCTCACTGGCTTTAAAGGCAGCGTTGCCGAGTGCTCGTCGAAAGGACAGTCAGGGAATTTGTTTCTTGGGAAAGATTAACTATAACGAGTTCATTCGTCGTTTTTTAGGCGAACGTCCGGGACCCGTAATAGAATTGGAGACTGGAAAGATTATCGGGCAGCATCGAGGCTACTGGTTTCATACTATCGGACAACGTAAAGGTCTAGGGCTTGGAGGTGGACCTTGGTTTGTGGTAGGCAAAAATATAGAAGAAAACATTATCTATGTGTCGCATGGTTATGATACGGACAAACAGTTTGGCCATTCTTTTTTTCTAAAAGATTTTCATTTCATTACATTGAATCCTTGGAAAGAACAAGAAACTGAGATTCGTTTCAAAATACGTCACACAGATACCTTTCAGACTGGAACGGTCCGTCTTTTAGAAAAAAATGGATTGCTGGTGTCCAGTAAGGAGCCGATACAGGGGATAGCTCCTGGACAGTTCGGGGTGATTTATGATAAAGATGCTCGCTTATGTATAGGCAGTGGCGAGATCAGGACGAATGAACTTTTTTAACAGAAAGGCTGACTATGCAAATTTCTTTTCAACTGAATTCATCTGCTCCTTTGCATTTCAAGGAATTTTTTAGCCGCTTGGAGGTCCCTGTGAATGTGACTCTTAAAGGTATATATAAAGGGAAGTTAATTTGTTATTTTCATCGTCCGGGACATTCTACCACTTCGTTTGTGATTTCAGACGACCGGAAAGGCCGGGTGGAGGTGGCCATGGATGGGTTGTCTTCTTATGATGACTATAAGTTTTTTCCTTATTTGATTGATACATTGGGATTATATCTGAATGGAACTAGTCCCAAACTACTATCAAAAGAGGATGGAAAGTCTTATTCTGTTTATGAACGGTTGAGTACACAATGGATTGAAGACTGTATCAGTGAAGAGATTGCTTCATTGAAGGTCGTACTTTCTGTTATTCCCCGCTGTTATCTGGAATTACCGAAAGAAGGTATCCGTTATGTGTCGTTGGAGCAGTTGAAACAGTATGGAGTAAATCTTCATTCTTCGACTTCCCGTATTTATGGTTATATTCAATATTTGCTTCGTAAGGGATGGCTTTTGGAAGCAACAAGGGAGGAATTGATGGCCGATAGTTTGGAGTACGCTATGGAAGTAGAAATAGATGTTCCCCAACACGTATCAATAGGGCGTATCAAATCATGGCAGACGGATGGCACTGAAACGTGGGAGAGTTTTTCACAGGAAGATGTAGATATGTTGCTGGAACTGGGAAAGGAATATCGGAAAGGCGTGCATGTGGATGGAGTAGTTCTAAATGATATTGGTACTTTGTATCAAGAAGGAGTGGGGGTTGCGCCCGATGGGTATGAAGCTGAGTTTTGGTTTAAAGAGGCTGTTCGTCAAGGAGATTTGACTTATGCTTCTGTTAACTTGGGCGATTTATACCGTAAGGGGTGCGGTCGAATGCCTGTATCATTGCCCCAGGCATTCGAGGCTTATCGTCATTCGTCTGATCCTTATGCATTTTATCGTATCGGGCAGGGATATGAAGAAGGATGGGTAGGTACACCTGATTTGCATCTGGCAAAGTTTTGGTATGAGAAAGCTGCTCAGGAAGGACATCATCTGGCACTCAAACGTCTGGGGCGTAAAGAGTGATGGGATAAGCTGTTCGTTTAACTCATTTTTTTTCGATAGGAGGTTGGTGTTATTCCAGTGTGCTGCTTGAAACATCGGTTAAAGTGAGCTATTGACTCAAACCCACACTCCAGACAGATTTCAGAAATGTTCCATCGTTCATTTAGTAACAGTTTGCAGGCGTAGCCTATTCGCATGTCTGTGATGTGTTGCTTGAAAGTCTTTCCCGTATTTTCCTTGAAGAAACGGCAGAAAGCGGTCGTATTCATGGCTGCATAAGAGGCTACGTCTTCCAAACGGATGTTTTGTGTATAGTGTGTGTTGAGGTATGCTATAACCTTTTCGATTTTTCGTCCATGCAATCGGGAGGGAACGGGTTCGTAGGCGGGAGAAGAAATGAATTTGAAGGGAATTGTGTGTGTCAGTACATCCAGTAGCCGTAGAAATTCTACAATCTGTTCCACTCCTTCTTTTTGGGGAATGCATTTGATTTTATTGGGAATATCCGGATAGGCAGCAAGTGAATATAACAACCCTCTTTGGGCATTTTTTAGCAGGCGGCTGATGGCTTGGAATTGGCTGTAGTGGGAAAAAGCATATTGCATGAAATCTTTTTCGAACTGGATGATGACCCCGTTTACTCTCAGATTCTCCTGTTGGGTGTATTCCGGTGGATTTTCTACGTAGTGTGGCAAATTGGAGCCAAGTACAAAAAGTGACTGGTCTGAAAAGTGGGTTATGCTGTCTCCAATCATCCCTTGACCATATCCTTTTTCAACGTAAATAATTTCAAATTCACTGTGGAAATGCCAAGGATAGGTGAAACGTTTGTAATCGTAGTACCGTGCTTTAAGCGGGTTGGTATCCGAAATGTCCAGTTGTTCGTTGAGTATCTTTTTCATGGTGAACGTAATAATGGCAAAGTTACGCAAATAACCTGCAAAAATCGGTGAATTTGTGTGTTTATTTCTCCTCTAACTTTGTGGCAGATTAAAATCTGTAAGTTATGAATAATCTGTTTGATGTATCCGGACGTGTAGCCGTAGTTACGGGTGGTTCCGGGGTATTGGGAAGTAATATATCCGAAGGTCTGCTGAAGGCCGGAGCAAAGGTGGCTGTGATTGGGGCACATCCCGACCATGTGGAGGAAGCTGTGGAAAGATTGAGGCAGACGGGAGGCGAAGTGTATGGCTTTACCTGCAATGTGCTCGATATGGATAGCTTGCGGAAAGTGAAGAACGAGGTGTTGGCACAATGGGGAAGGGTGGATATTTTGGTCAATGCGGCAGGAGGAAACATTCCCGGAGGTACGCTGACCGAAAGCCAGCATGTGTTCGACATGAAAGTAGAGGATTTGAATAAAGTGCTTGATTTGAACCTGAACGGAACGGTGTATCCTTGTCTGGTGTTTGGAGAAGTGATGGCAGCACAGAAGAGTGGTAGCATTGTCAATGTCTCCTCCATGGCGGCGTGCGAAGCCATTACCCGGGTGCCGGGATATTCTATGGCCAAAAGTGCGGTGGAGAACTTTACCCGTTGGATGGCCCAGGAAATGGCCCTTAAATTCAGCGAGAAAATCCGGGTCAATGCCATTGCTCCCGGTTTCTTTATCGGCAACCAGAACCGGGCCGTGCTGATTAATCCGGATGGCTCATTCACGGAACGCAGCCGGAAGGTCATTGCTAAAACTCCGATGAGGCGTTTTGGGGATATTTCAGAGCTTAATGGAGCCGTACAGTTCTTGTGCAGTGAAGCCGCCAGTTTCATTACGGGCGTGACATTGCCAGTAGATGGCGGATTCAGTTCATTCAGTGGAGTTTAAAATCGGTCGGAGGGAAAAAGATGGAAAAGACATGGCGATGGTTTGGAAAGAAAGACCCTATCACGCTTTCTATGCTCCGTCAGATAGGAGTGGAAGGGATTGTCACGGCCCTGCATGAGGTGCCCAACGGAGAAGTCTGGACGGTGGAAGCCATCCAGGACCTGAAAGCTTACATAGAGTCGTATGGATTGAGGTGGTCGGTCGTAGAAAGTCTTCCCGTGTGTGAAGCCATCAAATATGGTGGCCCGCAACGGAATCGGTTGATTGAAAACTACAAAACCAGTCTGGCCAACTTGGGTATGTGTGGCGTGAAAACCGTTTGTTATAATTTTATGCCGGTTATCGACTGGATACGTACGGATTTGCATTATGCATTGCCGGACGGAAGCACGTCGCTTTATTTCAATCGCATACGTTTTGCTTATTTCGATTTGAAAATCCTGCGTCGGGAAGGAGCGGAACAAGATTATATTCCGGAAGAAGTGCAGGAGGTGGACGAGCTGGACCAAAGTATTACTGCAGCCGAAAAGGCCGAACTGATTGATACGATTATCGTCAAGACCCAGGGATTCATCGACGGGAACATTCAGGAGGGGGAACTTTATCCGGTCCGCAAGTTCCGTGAATTGCTGGCTTTATATAAAGGTATAGACCGCCAACGGTTGAGAGAAAATTTGCGTACATTTCTGGAGGCGGTGATGCCCGTGTGTGATACCTACGGAGTGAACTTGTGCATTCATCCCGATGACCCTCCTTTCCAGGTGCTGGGTTTGCCTCGCATTGTGACAGATGGAGCAGATATCGAATGGTTGTTGCAGGCTGTGGACAATCCGCATAACGGACTGACCTTCTGTGCCGGTTCCCTGAGTTCCGGCAGTCAGAACGATACCCGTGAACTGGCCCGCCGTTTTGCCCGAAGAACCCATTTTGTCCATCTGCGCAGTACGGAGATTTTACCAGGAGGAGATTTTAGGGAAACGTCTCATTTAGCCGGAAGAGGACAGCTGCTCGACCTGATTCGCATCTTCGAGAAAGAGAATCCCGGACTTCCCATGCGGGTAGATCATGGACGTACGATGCTGGGAGATGAAAAGGAAGGGTATAATCCCGGGTATTCTTTCCACGGGCGCATGCTGGCGTTGGCCCAGGTGGAAGGCATGATGACCGCTGTCCGTGACGAGCTGAAGCGGGGACTGATATAACTTAGCTTTGTTTCAGGGCTCGGAAAGCCTTTGGGGCGATGCCGGTGTTCTTTTTAAAGAAGCGGCTCAGGTAGGACGAGTCAGGAAAGTGGCAGAGGGAAGCAATCTCGGCAATCGACAAAGCCGGGTTGTTGAGCAACACCTTTAGCTCGGCTGTCAGCTGTTCGTCAATGAGCGCCTTGGGCGTTTTTCCGTTGGAAAACGACAAGGTTATTTCATTCAAGTAGCGTGGAGAGATGCAAAGCTGTTCGGCATAGAAAGACACTTGGTGCATCTGTGCCGCATGCTCGTGAATGAGGTGCATGAATTTATGAAACAAAAGCTGTTTCCGGGTGTACGACTCAGCTTTCGATACGTATGTGTCGGGAATGGAACTGAAAATCCACATGAGCATGCTTTGCAGGAAGTTCAGTTCCAGCCGTTCGCGGAATGCAGGTGAAGGCCGGCTGAAGAGTAGCTGGGCCATGTCAATCCACAGGTTGACATTCTTCCAGCTTTCTTCTCCATGGTCGTATTGGGGGAATTCCCTCATGTAATTAAAATAGGTTGTATCGAGGGAAATGGCGGCTTGTAGAAATATCTTTTTGGGGTAGAGCAGCAGACGTACGTGGAAGTTGTCCGAGGCTTCCATCAGTTGCATGATGCTTCCTCCCCAGAAAATAAGTTCCGACATTTCCCGAAGATGAAACTGCTGGGCTCCTGTAGAAAGAATGCATGCTCCGCGGGTGCACAATATCTGTACGCCACAGTTGAAGTGGAGGGGAGAAGGCCGGAGAAAATCCAGATTCCCTTCGTCGTAGTGGATTCCGTTGAGGGATGATAACAGAGAAATATCCATGTGTAGGTGCTTTTATGAAACAAAAATAGACTTTTTTCTCGGAATAAAATTCATTTTGTGCGGTTTTTGAAAAGTTTTGTGCGGCAAAAGGTATGATATGGCCTTTGGATAATTACTAATTTTGCAGCGTTTTAAAAACAAGCATTATGACAAGAAAAAATTCGCAATTGTTTATTCTCGTATTTTTAGGGGTACTGACGGCTTTCGGGCCTTTTGTAACCGATATGTATTTGCCTACTTTGCCTGCCATGACAGGCTTTTTCCATACCACTTCCTCACAGGTGCAGCTGGGACTGACGGCCAGCATGATTGGGCTGGCTGTGGGACAGCTTTTTTTCGGTCCGCTCAGCGACAAGTATGGCCGTCGTCGTCCGTTGATTATCGCCATGTGTCTGTTTCTGTTAGCTACTTTGGGTTGTCTGTATTCTCGCACCATCATGCAGTTCGTGGGTTGGCGATTGATTCAGGGAATGGCGGGTGCTGGAGGTATCGTCATTTCTCGTTCCATCGCAGCCGATAAATATTCCGGTAGGGAGTTGGCAAAGATGCTGGCCATTATCGGAGCCATCAACGGGGTTGCTCCTGTGGCCGCTCCGATTGCCGGAGGCGGTATGGCTGACAGTGTGGGGTGGCACGGTATTTTCTGGGTATTGTTTGGACTGGGTGTTATTCTGTTGGCCGGAAGTCTGCATTTCACGGATTCCTTGCCGGCTGTCCGTCGGCAGAATGCGCGTTGGAGCGATGTCTATAAGAGTTTCCTCACCGTCATTCAGAACCGTCGGTACGTGTGCTACATTTTTCAGTTTGGTTTTGCGCAGGGAGTGATGTTTGCCAACATCTCTTCTGCTCCCTTTATCATGCAGCAGCATTATGGATTCTCTCCTTTGATGTTCAGTCTTTGTTTTGGCATCAATGCCATTGCTATTGTGGTTTCTGCGGCTGCATCGGTCAAGTTTGCCCATTCAGAACAGGCGTTGTACCGGGGAAGTGTGGGAATGGTCATCGCCTCTTTCTTCCTCTGCATTGCACTTTGTGCCAATTGTCCTTTCTGGCTTTACGAGGTCTTGCTGCTTTGTCTGCTTTCCATGCTGGGGCTGACTTTCACCGCCTCCAATACGTTGGCAATGGATAGTGAACGGGAAAATGCTGGTATGGCTTCGGCTTTGCTGGGAGCGCTGGGCTTTGCTTTTGGCGGTATCGTCTCTCCGTTGGTGGGACTGGGCAATATCATGGTATCCACGGGGATTATGTTTTTGGTCGGTTCTGTCTGTGCGCTGGTGTGTACACGTATCGCGCTTCGTCGGGCTTTCTCACTGGCGCAGTATTACCGGAGATAATCTTCGATACTTCTTTCCCTCCCTCAGCCAAACGAGGGAGGAGTTGTGGACAGAAAGCGGGTTGTTTGTTGAGCAGCCTCTTTCAGGGTCTGGAGGAAGAATATCACCCAAGATTCATACGTACCGCTTTCGTGTACTTTCTGTAATTCTGTGTAGTATCGGAGGGCGTACTTCCCTAAAGTGTAAGAAAAGATGAAAGCCGGTTTCCGGATGACTTTGTGGTCGAACAGAAAGAGAAGGTGGAGCAATCGGCCGATTCGTCCGTTGGCATCGATGAAAGGATGGATGGCCTCAAACTGGTAATGGATGAGTGCAGCCCGTATGAGAATGTGCAGGCCTGATTCCTCGTGGATGAATTTTTCGAGTTCGGAGAAGGCTTCAGTCATGTCTTCTTCGGTGGGAGGAACGAAAAGAGCGTTTTTTCAGGTTGCATCCTTCCGGCCCTATCCATACGGGTGAGTTACGGAATTCTCCCGGATATTTCTTTTCATACAAGTCGCTTTGGCACATCAGGTAATGTGCATTCTTGAGCAGACGTCCGCAGAGAGGCAGTGTTTCCAGACTGTCTAACGCATAGGTTGAGGCCTCTGTCAGTTGCCGGATTTCTTCCTGTTCCTCTTCATTCCATTGGGAAGAGAAGGACGGGATGCCAAAAGGGAAAAAGTATTTCCCTGCAGCAAGCATCCACGAAGCTTCAGCTTCTTTTCGGAGGACTTTTTGTACCTCTTCCTCTTCCAGTTTACAGAGGGTTTGATTCAACTGGTCGATGGCCTCCTGAGCCTCGCTAACGAAAGGGGCGAGCAATTCCTCTTCCACGTGAACGGTGGAAAGAGGGGCGGGAATGAAAGAGGTATATTGGGCCGTTCCCTGCAGTTTTTTGCGATAAGTTCCCATGGTATAAGTGGTTGAATTTTCTACAAAGATACTTTTCCTTTTGCATAACCCTCATGAAATGTAGATTAAATGACCGGAAAAGAAGATGACAACATGGTTGTAAAGTTTTATACTTATCTTTGCCGTCCGATAAACAGGAGATTGTGGAATGGAAAAGACCTGCATTTACATTAAAAATATGGTTTGCCGCCGTTGCATCTATACGGTGACGGAAGTGTTTCAGGAAAATAGCGTTTCTCCCTTGAAAGTAGAATTGGGCGTTGTGACGTTGGCCCAGCCTTTGCTTCCTGACCACTTTCATAACATACAGGCTCGTTTGGAACATTATGGCTTTGAGGTGATTGACGACAAACGCATGCGTATTGTCGAACAGATTCGGGTGGGAGTCATCGAACTGGTACATCATGCCGAAGAGCAGGAAAAGGTGAATCTTTCTGACTATTTGCAGCAGAAGTGTCACCGGGAGTACAGTTTCCTCAGCAAATTGTTTACCGAAATGCAAGGCATTAGCATCGAGAAATATTATATCCATCAGAAAATAGAACGGGTCAAGGAGTTGCTTTTCTATGATGAACTGAGTGTCGGTGAGATTGCCGATAAGTTGCATTATTCCAGTGTGGCTCATTTGAGCGGGCAGTTTAAGGCTGTGACCGGATTGTCGCCTACTCAATTCAAACGGATGAAAGGGCATGCGTTGAGGCCGTTGGACGAGATATAAATCATATCCATAATTATGTAACGTCCGGTTTGTGTATGTAGCTTACTTTTGTCGTGTGAATTTAAAGCATGAACAGTGATATGATGAAGAAAATTGTATGGTTGATAGGAGTGTGGATAGGATGTGGAAGTGTGGCAATGGCACTTCCTGAAAGGACCGTCAAAGGATATGTGATGGATAAAGAGGGAGCTCCCTTGCCCGGGGCTTATGTGTATGATGAGAGCAAGCATACTTCGGTGACGGATGAAAACGGATATTTTGAGTTGGCAGTACCGGACGAGGCCAAACTGCTGAAAGCCGATTACGTAGGCTTTACGACATTGACATACGAGATGGAACGTCCGGACGATATCCAGATTCTGGTGATGTCTCCCAGTACGGAATTGAAAGAAGTGGTGGTGACAGCCGGAGGTCTCGGAGCTATCAAGAACCGGAAAAGTGTGTTGAACACAGAGAGTGTCACCTCGCAAGCCTTGACGCGTGCGGCCTGTTGCAATCTTTCGGAAAGTTTTGAGACCAATCCTTCGGTAGACGTGGCCTACAGTGATGCGGTGACGGGCGCCAAACAGATACAGTTGCTAGGACTGGCCGGCACTTACGTGCAGATGCTGACCGAGAATTTTCCTAATTTGCGCGGGGTGGCTTCCACGTACGGACTCGACTATATTCCGGGGCCGTGGATGCAAAGCATACAGATATCTAAAGGGGCCGCTTCCGTAAAGAACGGATACGAGTCGGTGACCGGGCAGATTGACGTGGAGTACAAGAAGCCGAAGGTGGCAGACCCCTTGCTGGTGAATCTGTTTGGCAGCAGTACCGGACGTTATGAGGGAAATATGGTGGGTGCCGTGGAGTTGAATGACCGTTTGTCTACCGCTTTGCTTGTGAACTACTACAATGAGGAGCAGGCACACGACAGGAACAAAGATACTTTCTTGGATATGCCCCAAATGCAGTCGTTCAGTGCGATGAACCGCTGGCATTATCAAACCTCCCGTTTCGTTTCCCAGTCGGGCATTAAGATTCTGACCGACCGCAGAACCAGCGGGCAGACGGAACATACTTTACATGCTGCGGACGAGATGTCCCCTTATACCATTCACAACGATGCCAATCGGGTGGAAGGATTCACGAAGAATGGATTTATCTTGAATCAGGAACGGAATGAAAGTGTGGCCCTCATCGTGTCGGGGTCGTATCATGACCAGCGTGCCAATTATGCCGACAAGGTGTACAATGTGTATGAATCGAATGTCTATGCTTCTTTCCTTTATGAAAGTGAGTTTGGAGCGCATCATAAACTGGCGGCCGGACTGAACTATAACTGGGACCGGTATGTGCAGAGTGGCAATGTGGTGGACCTTTACTGTCCACAGTGGCATCAGGTGTCGGAGAAGGTAGGAGGAGCGTATGCGGAATATACGTGGACTCCTCTCCAGAAGTTTACGCTGATGGCTGGATTGCGAGCGGACTACAGTTCCTTGCATCATTTCTTTGTGACACCCCGTGTTCATGTGAAGTATGAGGTGACTTCGTGGCTGAGTCTGCGTGCCTCTGCCGGGAAAGGATACCGCACCACTTTTGCGCTTCCGGAGAACAGCTATTTGCTGGCAAGCAGCCGCACGTTTCATCTTGCAGAAGATTTAAAACAGGAAGAAGCATGGAATTATGGAGTGACTGCTTCTTTCCATATTCCCGTGAACCACGAAGAATTGACCCTCAATGCGGAGTGGTTTTATACGGATTTTCAGAATCAGGTGGTGGTCGATTTGGACCAGGATATGCATAGCGTTTATTTCTACAACCTGGCGGGACGTTCTACCTCCAGTGTGTTCCAGATAGAAGCCAGCTATCCGTTGTTTCGGGGATTCACCCTGCTGGGAGCTTACCGTTGGATGGATGTGAAGTGTACATACGATGGACAGACGATGCGCAAACCGTTGACAAGCCGCTACAAGGCACTGGTGACCGCTTCTTATGAGACGCCTTTGAAAAAATGGCAGTTGGATGCCACGGTCCAGTTCAACGGGGGAGGACGTATGCCTTTGGCCGACGCGGTGCATCCGTTATGGAATACTTCTTTCCCCTCGTTTGCCCAGCTGAGTGCGCAGATTACCTATCGCTTCCGCCGGTGGCAGATTTATGTAGGAGGGGAGAACCTGAGCAATTATAAGCAGCAGTCCCCCATTGTATCCGCAGCCAATCCCTACAGTCCGGATTTCGATGCGACAATGGTCTGGGGTCCTACAATGGGATACAAACTTTATGCAGGAATCCGTTACCAGATTCCTAAGTTATGACAGAATATGTAATTTAAAAATACGAGACAATGAAAACAAAACTGATGACATTCCTTATGCTGATGATGTGGGTTTTCTCTTTCTCCGCATCGGCTAAAAACGTGACAGAGCACAAAAAAGAAAAATCGGAAGTGACTTTCCTGGTATCCATGAAATGTGAAAAATGTCAGAAACGCATTGAAAATACCCTCTCTTTTGAAAAGGGAGTGACTGGTTTGGATGTCAATCTTCCTAAAAAGACGGTGACGATAGAGTATCGTGACGGAAAAACTTCGCCCGAAAAGCTGAAAGAGGCCATTCAAAAGCTGGGATATACCGTGGCTCCTCTTCCTGCTGCTTCAAAGGCAAACAGTCAGCAAGGGGTGCAGGATAAAAAGAAGGATTGAAAAAAGTAATTCTCCTCTGTATGGTTGAAATCTATTTAGCGAAAAGATAAAGTATGATAAAAGCATTGTTTTTTTGACATCGACGGCACTTTGCTCAGCTTTCAGACCCACCGGATACCTGATTCTACGGTACAGGCTATCCGGCAGGCGAAGGAGCTGGGCATCAAAGTGCTCATTTCCACCGGACGCCCGTTCTCCCTCATTAATAATCTGCAGGAAATCAGTGAACTGATAGACGGATACATCACGGTGAATGGTGCGTATTGTTTCATTGGCGAACAGGTGATATCTTGTAGTCCGATTCCAGAAGAAGATGTGCGTACCCTTATCCGGCAGGCCGATGAGATGAACTTCGCCTGTATGGTGGTAGGAGAGAAAGACCTGATAATGTACAACAGTAATGAAAAAGTGGATTATATTTTCCGACAGATGCTGAATGTACATGGCATGAAAGAAAGCCGTTCGCTCGATGCCTTATGGGCACATCCCATTCTCCAGTTGACGCCGGTCATTTCGGAGGAAGAGGAACGGCAAATCATGCCTCGGCTTCCTCATTGCGTATCCAGTCGCTGGTATCCCGATTTTGCCGATATTACGGCACAAGGTACAGATAAAAGTAAAGGACTGAGAGCTGTCATGGATATCCTGGGATTGAAAAAGGAAGAAACGATGGCTTTCGGCGACGGAGGCAACGACATTCCCATCGTCCGGGAAGCCGGAATCGGTGTGGCGATGGGCAATGCGAATGAGTCACTGAAAGCTGTAGCGGATTACGTGACCGCCAGTGTGGAGGAAGAGGGCATCCGGAAAGCCTTGGAGCATTTTGTCTTTCAATCCTGATATTAGTTCCTCAGATTTCCTGATTTTGGAATGGGGTGTTGAAGGGAAAATGGATAAACTTACTGTTTGAAAATGATGAATTGGGCTGCAAAAATCACTCTTTTAAAGCTAAACTAAGCGGTAGTAGACCTGTTTTATGTTTCACTGCAATAGACTTTGGAGAGAACGGATTTCAGCTTATTATAGCCTTGTATTTTCTTTTTGTTTAGTAAGGTTAAACATCATAAGATGAGGCTTTAAAGTGTTTATCAGCTATAATCTATTGCAAATAAAAAAAAACTCCTGCAATCGCTTGGATTACAGGAGTTTATTATATTGAATCAAGTATAAATTACTTATTCAAAGCCAAAGCTACGTTTACAGCGCAAGCTACTGTACATCCTACCATCGGGTTGTTACCGATACCCAGGAATCCCATCATTTCTACGTGAGCAGGAACTGATGAAGAACCCGCAAATTGCGCGTCTGAGTGCATACGGCCCATAGTATCTGTCATACCGTATGAAGCAGGACCTGCAGCCATGTTATCCGGATGAAGTGTACGACCTGTACCACCACCTGAAGCTACTGAGAAGTAAGGCTTACCAGCAAGAACACGTTCTTTCTTGTAAGTACCTGCAACCGGGTGCTGGAAACGAGTCGGGTTAGTAGAGTTACCTGTGATAGATACATCTACATTTTCGTGCCACATGATAGCTACACCTTCACGTACATCGTCTGCACCGTAGCATTTTACTTTTGCACGAGGACCGTCTGAATACGGAGTTTCTTTTACGATGTTCAAATCACCAGTGAAGTAATCGAACTTAGTCTGAACGTAAGTAAATCCGTTGATACGAGAGATAATCATCGCAGCGTCTTTACCCAGACCGTTCAAGATACAGCGCAACGGGTTCTTACGAACTTTGTTGGCCATTTCTGCAATCTTGATAGCACCTTCTGCAGCAGCGAATGATTCGTGGCCTGCCAAGAAAGCGAAGCACTGAGTTTCTTCACGGAGCAGACGAGCTGCCAGGTTACCATGACCCAAACCTACTTTACGGTCATCGGCTACTGAACCCGGAATACAGAAAGCCTGCAAACCGATACCGATTGCTTCTGCAGCGTCAGCAGCGTTCTTGCAACCTTTTTTCAGTGCGATGGCACAACCTACTACGTATGCCCATTTAGCATTCTCGAAGCAGATACCCTGAGTTTCCTGACAAGTCAGATACGGATCAAGGCCGGCTGCGTCACAGATTGCGTTAGCTTCTTCAATGTCTTTGATACCGTTTTCATTCAAAGCAGCCAAAATTTGCTTGATACGACGGTCCTGACTTTCAAACTGTACTGGTCTAATCATAATCTGTATCCTCCTTATTATTCTTTACGTGGGTCAATATATTTAACTGCGCCTTGTTCGGGTTTGAAGCGTCCGTAAGTTCCGGTAACAGCTTTCAATGCTTCGTTAGCATCTACACCCTTCTTGATCTGTTCCATGAATTTACCCATGTGAACAAACTCGTAACCGATTACCTGGTTGTCTTTGTCCAAAGCCATACGAGTGATGTAACCTTCAGTCAATTCCAAGTAACGAGTACCTTTTGCTTTTGTACCATACAGAGTACCAGTCTGGCTGCGGAGTCCTTTACCCAAGTCTTCCAAGCCTGCACCAATCATCAAACCGCCTTCAGAGAAAGCTGACTGAGTACGACCGTAAACAATCTGCAGGAACAATTCACGCATTGCGGTGTTGATGGCATCGCAAACCAAGTCTGTATTCAGTGCTTCCAGAATTGTCTTACCCGGCAGAATTTCAGAAGCCATAGCAGCTGAGTGAGTCATACCTGAGCAACCGATTGTTTCTACCAGACATTCTTCGATTACACCTTCTTTGACGTTCAAAGTCAGTTTACAAGCACCCTGCTGTGGAGCACACCATCCCACACCATGAGTTAAGCCTGAAATGTCTTTGATTTCTTTTGCTTGAATCCATTTTCCTTCTTCAGGAATTGGGGCCGGACCGTGGTTAGGTCCTTTAGCAACACAACACATGTGTTCAACTTCATGTGAATAAATCATATTCTTTACGTTTTATTGGTAATAAAAAATAAGTATTTCGTAAACCACGAATTACGGATTTTCTTCCTTAATCCGTACGCAAAGTTAGTCGTTTTATTTCTTTCTGCAACGTGCGAAACCAAACTTTTTCTTACATTTTAATGATATTTTTTCCAGTTTGGCCTGTTTTGCAAACTCCGCTTGCCAAAATGTTTTTCCTCTTCTGAAAGAATCTTGTATCTTTGTCGCAGATACGGTGACAAGCCGTATGGCAGGTCTACATAAAGATAGGTAACAATTATTAGGTATAGCATGGAAATGAATCAGATTACAGTGTCCGATGCGGATTTGCGCAAAGGGGCGGAAGAAGGAATGGATGCGTTCTTGAAGGTGTTTATCGATAAGTATTTGGAAGTGACGGGGGGAGTGATTAATGGACAAACCATGCCGTTGCTCAACGGCTATCAGCATACGCTGCTGGGATATCACTTTTTCCGGGAGGAAGTGATGGAAGGCGGTTTTGTGCAACTTATCCAGAATGGATACGGACCGTATATCTTTGACAATCCGTTTGCCAAGGCGATGCGTCTGTTTGGGGCAAAGGATTTTTCGAAGTTGATTTATGAAGCTAAGAAGATTTACGATGCGCACCGTGTCGATTTGGAGAAAGACTGTACGGAAGAGGAGTTCATGGCCATGTATGAGCAATATGAGGCGTTCGACGATTTGGAAGAAAAATATATGGAAGACGAAGAACTGATTACGGCGCAGATTGCTGAGTATGTAGATGAGCATGTGGAATATTTTGCTGTTATAGGATAAAATTAAATCTGTTTATTTATGTTAAATTCTTTATGCTTAGTGCAGTATTTTCTATTTGCTTCATTTTAATTTATGAATTTTAAGTCTGATAATATATTTATAAACAACAACAGTAATATAAAGTTATGAAAAAACAAAAATTAGCAGTGGCTTTTGCTGCGTTATTGACGATGGTGGGGTTTAGTTCTTGTTTGAATGGAGATAATGACCCAACGGTATCTCCTCAAGAACTGATGAGAGTAAATGGGGGAACTGGTTTTTATAGTTTTACAAGTGCATACGGTTATACTGTGACTCCATTGAATATGAGTGACTTGAGTAATTTGAGCTTACAGTCCTACGCGATTGTACAATATTCTTATGATTCTTCAGTATTGGAATGGAATGAAGATAAGAAGGTGACGGTTAATAATGTAGTCAGCATTAAGGACGATTTTACTTTCCCGAAGGCTCCTGAGGCTGATGCAGGTAATGCTCCGCTTTATATGATTTCTAGTTCGATGGCTCAGCCGATGTATTTTGATAAATACAACTTATTTATTCCGGTAACTTATTATTATAAAAATTCATCGGATTCTGATGATTTGAAGGCGGAATTGAATTCACATTCTTTTGCGTTGTATTATGATCCGAATGATGCAGAATCTACGGATGGCAAACTGTTGCTTCACTTGCGTCATAAAGTAGCGGATACAGAGGTTCAGAGAAGTGACTATGGTACGGAGTACCGTCATTTTAATATTACTTCAGTTTTGTCATCCTATGCAAGTGCGCATGGGGTTTCAATGCCAGATAAGTTGGTAATTGAATATGAAAGGTCTTCTTCTTCAAGCTATGAGAATAAAACTTCTGAAAAACTTGAAATAAATTATAAATCGGTATTTGAACAGTCAACGGTTAATCAGTAATAAATAAATAGAAAGGCCTTTCCTTGCGGGAGAGGTCTTTCTTGTTTTTGTATCTTCTTTCAACAGGAATAAGGCTTGTATTTGCAATGTCTCAGATTATAGAATCTGTAGAAAACGAGCAATATCCATTGGTTCTTTTGCTAAGTAGTCAGGGTTAAATTCTTGTAGTTCGCTTTGAGGGCGGAATCCCCAGCATACTCCGATAGTTGTTACATCTGCATTGAGTCCAGTTTGCATATCTACTCCGGAATCGCCGATGTAGACTGTTTCTTCTTTGTGTACCTCGGCTAGCTTGATAATTTCCTTTATTACTTGTGGATTGGGTTTGGTCGGGACATTTTCTCGTTGTCCGAATACAGCAGTAAAATGGATATGAGGAAAATATTGTCCGATTAATTTACTGGTTGCTTCCTGGTATTTGTTGGATGCAACAGCTATTTGAAGGTGATGTTGTTGTAGGAGGTTGAGTAATTGCTCAATGCCAGGATAAGGGCGGCTCATGTCGGCATTGTGTAGATTGTAGTATGGGACAAACTTAGATCGGATTCGTAATACGTTCTCTGGGGTTCTATCTTCTTCCGGAAGTGCCCGTTCGAAAAGTTTGTTGATTCCGTTTCCTACAAAAAATCGGTAAGTATCCGTTGAATGAGTAGGGTAGCCATACTGGGTGAGCGCGTAATTGGTTGCGGCTGCCAGATCGGCAATTGTGTTCAGTAAAGTTCCGTCTAAGTCAAAAATAGCAAGTTTTTTCATATTGCGTTAGTTTTGGTAAAAGTCGATTCTACTCCTGTTTCCTGGCAATCAGCTCCCATGGGAGGATTCTGTTTGAATAGGGTAATTTTGATTTCCGTAAGAGTTGGAAAGTCGTGAAACAGTCGTTGGGCGATACGTTGTATGACGTGTTCCAGCAGGCGGGAAGGAATTTGCATTTCTTTTTTTACAGCCTGAAACACTTCAGCATAATTGATGGTGTAAGTTAGGTCATCCATTTGGGATGCACGACTGAAATCGGTTTTCAGTGTCAGGTTGAGAATGTATTCAGCGCCAACTTTGTTTTCTTGAGGGAGTACGCCGTGATATGCATATATTTTCACTCCGTTCAGGTGAATGTACATTTTGCTTTGTTTCATGATGGGAAAGATGTAGGGAAATAAGAGAGGCATGAATCAAGCGTGTTCTGAAAACTCAAAACCATTCACATGATTCATGCCTGAAATTTTTTAGAAATGTTGCTCAAATATCATGAGGTTTATCCGCAGCGGGAAGAACCGCAGGTTTTGCAAATCAAGCAGCCTTCCTGATAAACAAGGGTTTCGTGTCCACAATTTGGACATTTCACTCCTTTGGCCTCAGTTCCGTCTTGTACGTATTTTTTTAAGGCTCTTTCTACACCATTTTTCCAAGTGTTGATATTTTCACTGTCGAGTTGCAGGGAACTAACCAATTTGATTACTTGTTCAATCGGCATTCTCCAACGGAGGACTCCGGAAATCAGTTTGGCATAGTTCCAGTATTCCTTGTTGAATTTTTCAGACAAACCTTCAATGGTCATTTTGTAGCCTCGTTTGTTTTCGAACTGGAAGTCATAGTGCTTGGTTCCATCTTCATCATAGCTTTTGATGATACGTCCGGAAGTAACAGACTTCGGTAGTACGATACCTTCTTCATCATCCTGAAGACCTGTAAAGATTTCGTAGGGTCTTCCATCCAATAGTCCGACGAAGGCTACCCATTTTTCTTTGTTGTTTTGGAAACGGACGACATCAGCTTCCAGCACTTTCGGGCGTACTTCTACTACCTGGGGTGGTTTGCAACGGCACTCTTCTTCTTTATTGTCTTTTTTCTTGGTGGAAATCAAGACTCCAGCGCGTGAACCGTCGCGGTATACTGTACATCCTTTGCATCCAGAACGCCATGCTTCTACGTACAACTGGTTGACGAGGTCTTCACTAACGTTGTTAGGCAAATTGATGGTGACACTGATAGAATGGTCTACCCATTTTTGGATGCGGCCTTGCATTTTCACTTTCATCAGCCAGTCTACATCATTTGACGTAGCCTTGTAATAAGGTGACTTAGCTACCAAGGCATCAATTTCTTCTTGAGTATAACGCTTGTCGGGGTCATAGCCATTGACTTTCATCCAGGTGAGGAATTTGTGATGGAATACTACATATTCTTCAAATGCATCTCCTGTTTCATCAACAAAGTCGACGTGTACATTTGCATCATTTGGATTGACCTTACGGCGGCGTTTGTATACTGGCATGAAGACCGGTTCAATACCCGATGTGGTTTGTGTCATTAAACTGGTAGTTCCTGTTGGAGCGATGGTCAGACAAGCAATGTTTCTTCGACCATATTTTTTCATTTCTTCATACAACTGTGGATCAGCATCCTTCAGACGGTTGATGAATGGGTTGTTCTTTTCACGTTCTGCATCGTATATTTCGAAAGCTCCACGTTCCTTAGCCATGTTTACTGAGGAACGGTAGGCCTCCAATGCAATGGTTTTATGTACCTTTTCGGAGAATTCTGTGGCTTCCTCAGTACCGTAGCGCAGTCCCATGGCAGCCAGCATGTCGCCTTCTGCTGTAATACCTACTCCTGTACGACGTCCCAAGCCTGATTTGTGATATATCTTCTCCCACAAGTGACGTTCCGTTCCTTTCACTTCCATGCTTTCTGGATCGGAGTCAATTTTTTCAAAAATACGTTTAATCTTTTCTAGCTCGAGATCGATGATGTCGTCCATGATACGCTGGGCCAGTGCTACATGTTTTTTAAACAGTTCGAAATCGAAATAAGCTTCTGGAGTAAAAGGATTTACTACGTAAGAATAAAGGTTGATTGCCAGTAGACGGCAGGAGTCGTACGGGCATAAAGGAATTTCTCCACATGGATTTGTAGAAACCGTGCGGAATCCTAAATCGGCATAGCAGTCGGGTACAGATTCACGGATGATGGTATCCCAGAACAATACGCCAGGCTCGGCTGATTTCCATGCATTATGTACAATTTTCTTCCATAAAGAAGAGGCATCGATTTCTTTGGAAACCATTGGGTTGGGAGAATCGATGGGGTATTGTTGTGTGTAAGGCATACCTTCTATGGCAGCTTGCATGAATTCATCGTCCAGTTTTACAGATACATTGGCTCCTGTTACCTTTCCTTCGGTCATTTTAGCGTCAATGAAAGCTTCCGAGTCAGGGTGTTTAATGGATACGGTCAGCATTAATGCGCCACGGCGTCCGTCTTGTGCTACTTCACGGGTCGAATTGGAATA
The DNA here is from genome assembly GCF_025567125.1 of Phocaeicola fibrisolvens. Classification (NCBI taxonomy): domain Bacteria; kingdom Pseudomonadati; phylum Bacteroidota; class Bacteroidia; order Bacteroidales; family Bacteroidaceae; genus Phocaeicola; species Phocaeicola fibrisolvens. The sequence continues at coordinate 69,472 of NZ_JAOQJI010000006.1, forward strand.
ACGTTCCATGAAAGGAACCAATCCAGTTGAAGTCAAGGCTGAGTTTTTTACTGGGGACCCCTTCGGACGGATGTGAGATAAGTCGTGCCCTACACCTCCCCGTCGTTTCATCAGTTGTACTTGTTCTTCATCGATACGGATAATAGCTCCGTAAGAGTCTGCATTTCCGTCCAGTCCGATAACGAAACAGTTGGAAAGAGAAGCTACCTGATAATTGTTCCCAATTCCAGTCATAGGGCTTCCCTGAGGAATGATGTACTTGAAGTGATCAAGTAGTTCGAAAAGTTCCTGAGCACTGATAGCATTAGGATATTTTGCCTCGATACGGGCTACCTCATTGGCGATACGCCAATGCATATCCTCTGGAGATTTTTCATAGATATTTCCAAATGAGTCTTTTACTGCGTATTTGTTTACCCAAACACGTGCGGCTAGTTCATCTCCTTTGAAATACTCCAATGAAGCATTATATGCTTCATCGTAGCTATACGTCTTCTTTTCCACGGTTGTTTATATATGAATAAGTTTGTTTTCAATAAAATTTAATTTGTAGAATTCGCTTTATTTCAAACAAACCGCTGCAAAGCTAAAGATGTTTTTTTAATTGGCAAAATAAAAGTGAAAGAAGTTATTAACAATCTTGATGGTTTTCAGAAATAAAATTTTATATATTTGTTTTTCAGTTAATTATGACTTTTGTTTTATCGAAAAGTTTTCCAAAACGGAAAACTTTTCGATTGGGCGTATATTTCTTATATATAAAAAGGCTGTGGATTTTCGAAGATTCTTTTTACCTTTGTTTGGTATTCATTAAAGCCGATATTATGGAATCTATAAAAAACAGACGGACAATCCGTAAGTATAAGCAGGAGGATATACCTGCCAGTTTGTTGAATGAGTTATTGGAAGAGTCTTTTCGTGCTTCCACAATGGGAAATATGCAGTTGTATAGTGTAATTGTAACGAAAGATGCTGCAATGAAGGCTCGATTGGCTCCAGCGCATTTTAATCAACCAATGGTGACTTCTGCTCCAGTGGTTCTTACTTTTTGTGCTGATTTCAACCGTTTCTGTAAATGGTGTGAACAGCGAAAGGCTGTACCGGGTTATAATAACTTTATATCTTTCTTAAACGCTGCTTCTGATACGTTGTTGGTAACGCAGAATTTCTGTACTTTAGCAGAGGAGAAAGGTTTAGGAATTTGTTATTTGGGGACTACAATCTACAACCCGGACCAAATTATTGATATTTTGAAACTTCCGAAATTGGTTGTGCCTGTAGCAACCATTACAGTCGGTTATCCGGATGAATGTCCTCCTCAGCCTGATCGTTTACCTGTTCAGGGAATTGTTCATGAAGAAACATACCATGATTATACATCTCTGGAAATAGATAAACTTTATTCATACAAAGAAAATCTGCCGGAGAACAAACATTTTGTGGAGATTAACCACACTGAGACTTTGGCACAGATTTTTACTGACATTCGTTATAAGAAGTCGGATAATGAGTTTATGTCGGAGGGATTAAAGAAAGTTTTGAAGCGTCAGGGGTTTGACGATTGATAATCGATGAGATAATAAAAAAGGCGGTTTAATTAAACCGCCTTTTTTATTATCTCATCCGAAGACTTGCCTCAATTTCTTCAATTTCTGCTTTAAATGATTTATCAACATCTACCTGATCCTTGACAATTTTGCAAGCATGAAGCACGGTTGCGTGATCTTTGTTGCCAATCAACTGCCCGATCTTGGAAGAAGATGTGTCGGTATGTTTTTTGGCTAAGTACATGGCTACCTGGCGTACTTGTACTACTTCCCGTTTGCGGGTTTTAGTATGAATTGCTGTTTCATCAATTTTGTAGTGTTCGCATACTTTGACGATGATATCGTTTATCGTCATCGGTTTGCTTTCCGCGCACTTGACAGCTTTTCTTACGATTCGTTGAGCCAGTTCCAGGTCTATTTCGCGTTTGAATAAAATAGATTGTGCCAGCAAGGAGTTGACGATACCTTCTAGTTCTCGTACGCTTTCATTTACATTTTCAGCAATGTAGCTGATGACTGATTCAGGAATAACCAGTCCGTCACGTTTGATTTTGTTGCGTAGAATGTTTTTTCGCAGTTCAATATCCGGTTTTTCCAACTCAGCTACCAGCCCCCATTTGAAACGGGTCAGCAGTCGGTCTTCCATGCCTTGTAGCATAACGGGAGCACGGTCGGAAGTCAAGATAAGTTGCTTTCCGTTCTGGTGCAGATGATTGAAGATATGGAAGAATGTATTTTGGGTTTTGGTGACTCCTGCAAATTCTTGGATGTCATCAATGATTAATACATCAATTGTTTGATAGAAACTGATAAAATCATTGAAATGATTTGTACGTACAGAGTCAGTGTATTGTACTTGAAACAGATGTGCTGATACATACAATACACGTTTTTCCGGATACAATTCTTTGATGCGCGTTCCGATAGCGTTGATCAGGTGAGTCTTTCCTACTCCAGAAGGACCATAAATGAACAACGGGTTAAAGGTACGTGCAGGATTTTGGGCCACAGTTTCAGCTACAGTTCTAGAAAACTCATTACTATTTCCTTTGATGAAATTTTCAAAGTTGTAGTTGGGATTCAAATGGGGATCCAAATCTTGCGGAGCTGCTGCTTGTAAAGGATTGGGCGTCTTGTTTCCATTATAGACGGGTGCCTGTTCCGGAAGAGCAGAGGAACGTTTGGTTCCTTCTATATTGACAGTTATATGGTTTGTCTTATCTGTCAGGATGGAATACATCAACTCCGTGCCTTCACCTATTTCCTTATAGATGGCGGCGCGTAGCAACCCCACGTATTTTTCTTCCAGATATTCATAGAAGAAAGGACTGGGGACGCCGATCGTCAATGCCTTTTCTGTATCCTCATATTTTAAAGGTACGATAGGCTCAAACCATGTTTTAAAAGCTGTAGCGTTTACGTTGTCTTTGATAAAAGCCAGGCAACGATTCCATAGCGCAACAGCTTGGTTATGTTCAATCATACGTGCGTTGTTATTAATAAAGCGAAACTTCTACGTTTGCAAATTTCGTAATGAAATTTCAGAAAAACAAATGCCTTTTTCCTTGCTTTTTATTTTCGGAATTTAAGGGGTTGATAAATAGGTTGTTACGAAGTTGTTAAATATTTGATAAAAAGAAATGCTCTTGTGTATCTATAATATTTTATTTATCAGAATTTTGCGTGAACAGTTCTTTTTTTCTTGTCTTTCCTCTTCTGATTCCTTTTGCTTCGTTATCAGTGTATTACAGTGTTTTTATACAACCCTTTTAAAATTGTGTGTTATTTAGATTGCTTCTATATAAGACAAATGGAATGTCCAAGACTTTGAAGCAGATGATGATTTTGTCTGATACCTCAACAGGAGAGATATCGTCTGGTTTGATGTCTCTCCTGTTGAAGTGAAAATATTTTTTTATTTGTCTTTTTTGCCGAACAGTGAGAAGTGTACATACCGTTTGGGATGTTCCTGCAAGTCTTTCAGTAGAGAGGCTGCATTGGCAGAAGTCGCATTTAAGTTCTGGTATAATTCATCATCGTTTAGTAGGAGGCCGATTGAATTGTCTTTGCTGTTTAGTTTGGTGGTTAATATATGCACACTTAGCAAAGTTGAATCCACTTTTTGAAAGGTAGAAGCATAGTCAATACCTTTCAGATTTTCACTGATACCTTTCAGGTTTTCCGTAATGGCAGTTACATTGCTGGTTAATTGTGGAATATCTTTGCTCATCAGTCCATGTAATTGTGTGCTGGTGGCATTAAGAGAAGCTGTTAGTTGCTCTGCATTATGCAAGGTATTCTTTAAGGAAGGATCTGCCAATAGCTGGTTTAGTGACCCCAGTATAGAATCCAATTTGGGCATCATGCGTTCTATTTGAGGAAGCAGGTCTTTTTCAGCTTTTCCTAAGATTCCGTTGTTGGCTGTTCCTTCAATAGTATCTCCTGGAGTCAAGTATGTGGTAGATTCATGTTGCAGTAACATGTTCATCTTTACCGTACCAAGCATTTCTGTGACCAGTTCGGCCTTGCTTCCGGTAGGGATACGCATATCTTGGTCGACTTCAATTCCTACCACAACATGTCCAGGTTTGTTGTAATTGTATTGTAGGTCGCGTACGATACCTATTTTATAACCGTTGGCAAATACCGGACTTGATTGAGCCAGTCCGTTTACATCGGTGAAATCTACATAATAATAGCTTTCAGGTTTGAACATGCTGATTCCTTTTAAGTAATTGATACCAAAAAAGAGAATCAGCAATGCACCGATTCCTGCTAATCCGATTTTTACTTCTTTTTTCATATATGTTTTTTCTTATTGTTATCTATTGTTTTTAAATTCTCGTATGGCTTGGTTGATGTTCATTTTTACTCCATCTTTAAAAGCGATAATGAAGGCATCCTTAAATTTGCTGTCTATTTTGTTTCGCTTCAGGCGTAGAATTTTATTGTAGTTGGTATCTTCTCCATAGGTGTATTTGATGATACCGTTTTCCTTGTAGCTGTCTACTGGAGTAAGACCTTTAAACAGCCTGCTTTTGGCAGGAAGCTGGCGGTCGGAAGTCAATATTTGTATTTTGAATACGGGCTTTCCGGAAGAAGTGGCAGTTACATCCTTTTGGAGGTTTTGTTCTTTTGAGAGAGCCCTTGTTTGGGAAAATTCACTTGAGGCTTCAATTGGCATGGCTGCACTTTCTGTAACCGTTGGATGGTTCCCGAGGGTCTTTCCTGATTTGTAAGTCAGGAATGCTTGATAAATGCTTCGGGCAAGTGTGGCACTTCCTTGTTCAGAAAGTAGAAAGGATTCTTCCGAAGGATTCGTTATATACCCCAGTTCAATCAGTACGCTAGGCATTGAAGTGGCGCGTAATACCAGGAATCCAGCCTGGTGCACGCCCTTGTCTGTCCGATTGGCATTTCTGAATTGTCGTTGTACTGCTGTAGCAAAACTGACGCTTTGTGCCATGTTTTTGTCTTGCAGAAATTCAAAGATGATATAACTTTCAGACGAATTGGGGTTAAATCCGGCATATTGTTGTTTATAGTCGTCCTCGATGAGGATTACGGCATTTTCTTTTTTGGCAACTTCTAAGTTTTCTTGGGTACGGTGAAGTCCCAGTGTATATGTTTCTGTGCCGCGGACTTTACTATTTCTGGCAGCCAAGGAATTGGTATGGATTGAAATAAAAAGATCTGCTTTGGCATCGTTGGCAATTTCCGCTCTGCGGTGCAAAGGAACGAATATGTCTTTTTCACGTGTGTAGATAACTTTTGTATCCGGGCAGTTCTGCTTGATAAGCCTACCCAGTTTTAGTGCCACGCTGAGGTTGATATTTTTCTCTTTGCCTCTTTTCCCGATGGCGCCGGGGTCATGTCCACCGTGTCCGGCATCGATTACTACGATGAAAGAATTTTCTGCAGCATGGATTTTTTGTGGCAGAATGAAGGCGAACAAGCAGCCGGTGATAATGAATAGTATGTTGAATATTTTAGTTTGCATAATTAAAATAACGTGACAAAGTTAATATTTTTTCGCCTATTAACTTCTTGTTGATGTAAGAATTCTTCTTTAGCTGTAATAATTGCTAGAAAAACCGAAAAATAAGCAGGTCTTTTCTTTGAAAATCGTTACATTTGTGCAACTTGTTAAACAGAAAGGAATATTTATGACGCTGATTGATGGAAAAGCTGTTTCTGAGAAGGTGAAACAGGAAATAGCAGCTGAAGTTGCCGATATTGTGGCAAAAGGAGGGAAACGTCCTCACTTGGCTGCAATTTTGGTCGGACACGACGGAGGGAGTGAAACTTATGTGGCGGCTAAGGTAAAGGCTTGTGAAGTGTGCGGGTTTAAATCCACTTTGATTCGTTACGAATCGGATGTGACCGAGGAAGAACTACTGACAAAAGTGCGTGAACTGAATGAGGATGACGATGTGGACGGATTCATCGTACAGCTTCCGTTGCCTCCTCATATCTCTGAACAGAAGGTAATAGAAACCATTGATTATCGTAAGGATGTGGATGGTTTCCACCCTATTAATGTGGGGCGTTTGTCTATCGGACTTCCTTGTTATATTTCGGCTACTCCGAATGGGATTATGGAGTTGTTGCGACGCTATCAGATTGAAACGCGTGGAAAGAAATGTGTTATTTTGGGGCGGAGCAACATTGTTGGAAAACCGATGGCTATGTTAATGATGCAGAAAGCCTGTCCGGGTGATGCGACGGTGACTGTCTGTCACAGTCGGAGCAAGGATCTGGTCAGAGAATGCAGGGAAGCAGATATCCTGATTGCAGCAATGGGGCAACCTAATTTTGTGAAAGCCGATATGGTGAAAGAAGGTGCGGTAGTAATTGACGTGGGTACTACGCGTGTACCCGATGCTTCCAAAAAGTCGGGCTTTAAACTTACCGGCGATGTGAAGTTTGATGAAGTGGCTCCTAAATGTTCTTACATTACGCCAGTTCCTGGTGGAGTAGGTCCGATGACCATTGTTTCTTTGATGAAGAATACGTTGTTGGCGGGTAAAAAGGCGATATATTGAGATTTTGGAAGATTTTTTCGAAGAAATGTTTGCAATTTCGAAAAAATCCTCTACCTTTGCAATCGCTTTTGAAAAGGAAGCCAACATGGTGACTATAGTTCAGTTGGTTAGAGCGTCAGATTGTGGTTCTGAATGTCGTGGGTTCGAGTCCCACTAGTCACCCTTTCTTCAGAAGCAGTTTTTTTATACCAACATGGTGACTATAGTTCAGTTGGTTAGAGCGTCAGATTGTGGTTCTGAATGTCGTGGGTTCGAGTCCCACTAGTCACCCGGAAAAGAGGTTTTGCATCACGATGCAGAACCTCTTTTTATTTTGTATCTGTTCTTTTTTAGTGCTTTAGTACGATGAAATTATAAAAAAGCGCTATCAGACCTTCACAGGCTGGATAGCGCAAGCTACAATACAAAATACAAATACAACTAAACGAGATTTTGTGCTAAAATTAAAGCTTTCAAAGATAGGAATAAAAATTCATCTTTCCCTCATGCTTGTATGCAATTTAATTATCCTTAATATTCAGACTATACCTTGAGCCATCATGGCATGAGCCACTTTCATGAATCCGGCGATGTTGGCACCCTTCACGTAATTGATATATCCGTCGCTTTCCGTACCATACTTCACGCACTGTTCGTGAATGTTGTGCATAATCTGGTGCAACTTCTCGTCCACTTCCTGTGCGGTCCAGCTCAGGTGCATGGCGTTCTGGCTCATTTCCAGTCCAGAGGTAGCCACACCGCCCGCATTGACTGCCTTGCCTGGCGCATACATCATCTTGTGTTCGATGAAAGCATCAATGGCTTCCGGCGTACATCCCATGTTGGAAATTTCTCCCACACAGAGCACCTGGTTCTTGATGAGATGCTGTGCATCTTCTCCGTCCAGTTCGTTCTGGGTAGCACATGGCAGGGCGATGTCCACTTTTACCTCCCACGGGCGGCGTCCCGGTACGAAGGTAGCTTTCGGGAATTTCTCCGCATACGGTGCTACGATGTCGTTGCCCGAAGCACGCAGTTCCAGCATGTAGTCAATCTTTTCTCCCTCGATGCCGTCCGGGTCGTAAATGTAACCGTCCGGTCCGGAGATAGTCACCACTTTTGCTCCCAGCTGGGTAGCTTTGGTAGCAGCTCCCCAGGCCACGTTGCCGAAACCAGAGATGGCCACCGTCTTTCCTTTTATATCAATACCTTTTGCATCCAGCATGTGTTTCACAAAATACAAGCCTCCGAAGCCCGTGGCTTCCGGACGAATCAGCGAACCGCCGAATTCCAGTCCCTTGCCCGTAAACGTTCCGGTGAACTCACGCGTCAGTTTCTTGTACATGCCGAACATGTAGCCCACTTCGCGTCCACCCACGCCGATGTCGCCTGCCGGCACGTCCATGTCCGGACCCAGATGGCGCCACAATTCCAGCATGAAGGCCTGGCAGAAACGCATGATTTCCGCATTACTTTTTCCGCGCGGAGAGAAGTCGGAACCTCCCTTTCCACCGCCCATCGGCAGCGTGGTCAGTGCATTCTTGAAAGTTTGTTCAAATCCCAGGAATTTCAGGATAGACAGGTTGACCGATGCATGGAAACGGATACCCCCCTTGTATGGGCCGATGGCGTTATTGAATTGCACGCGGTAACCCAAGTTGGTCTGTACTTCCCCCTTGTCGTCCACCCATGTGACGCGGAAAGTGAAAATACGGTCGGGTTCTACTAGCCGTTCAATGATTTTAGCCTTTTCAAATTCGGGATGCTGGTTGTAAATATCTTCGATAGAAAGCAATACTTCTCTTACTGCCTGAAGGTACTCTGATTCACCTGGATGCTTGGCTTCCAAGGATGACATGATCTTGTTAATATCCATAATCAAATAATTTAAGGTCTGACAAAATGAAATGTTTTGTATATGCAAAGATAGGAATTTACCTGTATTGGCAAAGCTTTTCCCCTTATTTTTCGTGTGATGGCTTAAATTTTGATAGTTTTTTACCAGCACTCAAGAAAGATTTGCAAAAATCAGGTGAATTTCCGATTTTTGTTTTTATAAACAAGAATAAGCTTAAAACAAGATACCATGCTAAACAACCTGAGAATTAAACTCCGACAGCTTTATTTCAAGGATACGCAGTTTGCCAACCTGATGACAAAGCGTATTTTCAACGTGCTGCTAGTGGCCAATCCGTACGATGCGTTCATGCTCGAAGACGATGGCCGCATCGATGAGAAGATTTTTAATGAATACATGAACCTGAGCCTGCGCTACCCGCCCCGTTTTACCCAAGTGTCCACGGGAGAGGAGGCATGGGAGCAGTTGCGCAACACCATGTTCGACCTGGTCATCTGTATGCCGGGTTCCGACAACAGTGACACCTTCGACATTGCCCGCGACATCAAGCGGGAGTATCCTCATCTGCCGCTGGTGGTGCTGACTCCTTTTTCGCATGGCATCAAGGAACGGATGGAACACGAGGACCTGAGCATTTTCGAATACGTGTTCTGCTGGCTGGGAAATACTGATCTGCTGGTGTCCATCATCAAGCTGATTGAGGACAAGATGAACCTGGAGCACGACATCAAGGAAATCGGTGTGCAGATGATTCTGCTCGTGGAAGACTCCATCCGCTTCTATTCGTCCGTGCTGCCCAATCTCTACAAGTTCGTGCTCCGCCAGAGCCAGGAGTTTGCCACCGAAGCCCTGAACGAGCACCAGCGTACGCTGCGCATGCGTGGTCGTCCTAAAATCGTGCTGGCCCGTTCGTACGAGGAAGCCATGGACCTGTATAACAAGTACCAGAACAACATGCTGGGCGTCATTTCCGATGCCCGTTTCCCCCGTGAAGGCGAAAACGATGCAGAGGCAGGGGTAAGCTTGCTGCGTGAGATACGCAGGCGCGATCCGTTCATCCCACTGATTCTGCAGTCGGCCGAAGAAAGCAACCGCCAGTATGCCCCCGAACTGGATGCCGTGTTCATCGACAAGAACTCCAAGAAGATGAACATCGACCTGCGCGAAGCCGTGTCCGACAACTTCGGTTTCGGCGACTTCATCTTCCGCGACCCCCATACCCTGAAGGAAGTGGCCCGCATCCATAACCTGAAAGAACTCCAGAACGTGATTTTCGCTATTCCGGCAGAATCCTTCCTTTACCACATCAGCCGCAACCACATCTCGCGCTGGCTGTATTCGCGTGCCATCTTCCCGGTGGCCGAGTTCCTGAAACAGATTACGTGGGAATCCCTTCAGGACATCGACGCACACCGGCAGATTATTTTCGAAGCCATCGTGAAATACCGCAAGATGAAAAACCAGGGCGTGGTGGCCGTGTTCCAGCGCGACCGTTTCGACCGCTATTCCAATTTTGCGCGTATCGGCGACGGCTCTTTGGGAGGCAAGGGGCGCGGACTGGCCTTTATCGATAACATGGTGAAGCGTCATCCCGAGTTCGACGAGTTTGAAAACGCCTCGGTCATGATTCCGAAAACCGTGGTGCTTTGTACCGATGTGTTCGATGAGTTCATGGACTCCAACCAGCTGTACCAGATAGCCTTGAGCGATGCCGCCGACGACGTGATTCTGCAGGCTTTCCTCCGGGCCAAGCTGCCCGACAGTCTGGTGGAAGACTTTTTCGCCTTCTTCGATGCCGTCAAGGCCCCCATTGCCATCCGTTCGTCCAGCCTGCTGGAAGACTCCCACTACCAGCCGTTTGCCGGTATCTATTCCACTTACATGATTCCCTATCTGGACGACAAGTACGAGATGCTCCGCATGCTGAGCGATGCCATCAAGGGTGTGTATGCCTCCGTATATTATAAGGATAGCAAGGCCTACATGCAGGCCACTAGCAACGTCATCGACCAGGAAAAGATGGCCGTCATCCTTCAGGAAGTGGTTGGCACCCAGTATGGCGACCGTTACTATCCGGCCATATCCGGTGTGGCCCGCTCTATCAACTATTATCCCATCAACGACGAACTGGCCGAAGAAGGCACGGTGAGCCTGGCGCTGGGACTTGGAAAATACATTGTCGACGGCGGTCTCACCTTGCGTGTCTGTCCGTACCACCCCACGCAGGTGCTCCAGACCAGCGAGATGGAAATCGCCTTGCGCGAGACCCAGACCCGCTTCTATGCCCTCGACCTGAAGAACCTGGGACAGAACTTCTCGCTCGACGACGGCTTCAACCTGCTGAAGCTCCATGTGAAAGATGCCGAGGCCGACGGCGCCTTGAACTTCATCGCCTCGACCTACGACCCGTATGACATGGTGATACGCGACGGCATCTATCCCGGCGGGCGCAAGCTCATCACCTTTGCCAACATCCTCCAGCACGACGTCTTCCCTTTGGCCCGCATCCTCCAGCTTGTGCAGAAATACGGTCAGGGCGAGATGCGTCGTCCGGTGGAAATCGAGTTTGCCGTCAATCTGGACGCCCGTACCAAGAGCGGCGTGTTCTATCTGCTGCAAATCCGTCCGATGGTCGATGTGAAAGCCGGGCTGGACGAAGACTTGACTCTGGTGCCGGAAGAAAAGCTCCTGCTCAAGAGCGGAAACTCGTTGGGACACGGTGTGATGGACGACCTGCAGGACGTCATCTATGTGAAGACCGAAGGCTATTCCGCCTCCAACAACCAGCTGATAGCCTACGACATCGAGAAGCTCAACCGCCGCTTCCTTGACGAAGGTAAGCATTACATACTGGTGGGTCCTGGACGGTGGGGTAGCAGCGACACTTGGCTCGGCATACCGGTGAAATGGCCGAATATTTCGGCGGCCCGCATCATCGTGGAAGCCGGGCTGACCAACTACCGGGTAGACCCCAGTCAGGGCACCCATTTCTTCCAGAACCTGACTTCGTTCGGGGTGGGCTATTTCACCATCAATGCCTACATGAACGACGGTATCTATAACCAAGCCTTACTCGACAGCATGCCCGCCGTAGAAGAAACGAAGTTCCTCCGTTGGGTACGGTTTGAGAAACCGCTTACCGTGAAGATGGATGGAAAGAAGAAATTGGGTGTGGTAGAACTGCCAGAAAACTGATTCCAGGGTTAAAACGAAAAAAAGAGGTGCCTGCATGTGCAAGTACCTCTTTTTCTGTAAATGGGAGTTGGTTACAATTTTATCGTAATCTTCTTACCCGAATAAGTCACTTTCTTGTCGGGTTTCATCGTGACGGTTTCGGCAGATTGTTTGCCCGGCTGCATCAGGGTGATGCAGAAATTGCGCTTTTTCAGCATGTGCGGGAATTCTCCAGTACGGTTGTCGATAGTCAGCGTACGGGTGGCATCGTTCCAGTGGAATCGGATGGTGGAGAACATACCTTTTTCGTAGTTGTAATTGTCGAACTCGTCTTCGTAGAGGGTGAACTCGCCGTCGGCTCCCGGATAGACGCAGATGTCCAGATTGTCCCATTTCTTTTCGGTAGAATATTGTACCTTCGGTCCTAGGGGCAGGATGCTTCCGGCTTTGATGTAGAGCGGCAGGATGTCTACCGGACATGCGCGTTGGAGTTCTTGTCCGCCTTCCACGCTTTCGTTGGTCCAGAAATCAATCCATTTCGTACCTTTCGGCAAGTACACTTTCACCGGAGCGGAAGCCTTGGCCACATCAGGCACGGTGGTTACGCCTTTGTTGCCTTCCACTTTCTTCGTGTACAGCGGTTCGGTGACCGGACGTACCAGAATCTGCTTGCCGAACAGGTATTCGTTGTCCAGCAAGATGGCCTTGCGGTCGGTGGCGAAATCCATCACCAGCGGACGCATCATGCAGCCGTCCTCCTGTACCACGGCCCCGTTCAGACTATATATATAAGGTAAGAGGCGGTAACGGAGTTCGATGATGCGTTTCTGTGCGTCGTAGGCCCAGTCGCCTTCCTTGCCGAAAAGGTCGATTTCGTTCATCATCGGTGAAGAACAGTGGTTGCGCATCAGTGGCATGAAGCATCCCCACTGGAACCAGCGTACATGCAGTTCCTGATAAGCCACGTTGGTGCAGTCGTTGTTGTATTCCCAGCCGAAGAAACCTCCTAAGTCCGTATTCCAGAACGGAATGCCGCAAAGCGTGAAGTTCAGTCCGGCGGGAATCTGCTGGCGGAGTACGTTCCAGCTTGATACCACATCGCCGCTCCAGCTCAGGGCTCCGTAGTGCTGTTGTCCGAGGTAACCTGAACGGGTCATCTGGAATACACGTTTTTCGTCTGATACAGCACGTTGGTGTTCATAGATACCCCGGTTGTGAGCCAGTGGGAAGGCATTGTGTACGGAGCGGAAAGAACCGTCGGCTGTCAGCAGGTCGAAATCACTTTCCTTGGGGTTCAGGTGGTCGGGTTCCGTAGAGTCGGTCCACCAGGCATCAATGTTCATTTGATGCAAGTGGCTGAGGTAACGCCAGTAGAGGTCGCGTGCATCCTTGTTGAACGGGTCGTAGGGATGGGCTCCCGATTGAGGGGGCCAGGTTTCAAATTTCAGCAGGGCATTCATCTTGTCGAGTTCCTTGAACTGGTCGGTCCAGGGGCCGAAGCTGGCCCATACGGAAATCATGAGGTGGGCGTTGTTCTTGTGTACGTATTCCACCATCTCTTCTGGGCTTTTGAAGCGGGGTTTCGGATAGCGGGCATTCTTGTCTTCGCCGTTCGGCAGGTAGCGCAGGGCTTCCGCATCGTCCATCTTGTTGATGTAGCGCGGGTTCATGAATTTCATGGCGTTCCAGTTGGAATCGCATCCCCAGTACTGCCAGTCCTGTACGATACCGTCGAGGGGAATTTCTAGCTTGCGGTACTTGTCGAGTACGCCGCATAGTTCGTCGGGGCTCTTGTAGCGTTCGCGGCACTGCCAGTAGCCCATGGTCCAGAGCGGGAACATGGTGGCTTTTCCCGTCAGGTCGCGGATGCAGGCAATCACGCCGTCCTGCGTGCCGTCTTCATAGAGGAAATAATAGTCGGAGCAAAGGCCCACTTGTGAAGAAAATGAGGTTTCGTAGGGAGTGTCGCTGAAGTCGGAGATACCCGGATTGTCCCAATATACACCATAGCCTTTTTCGGAGGTGAAATAAGGAATGCAGATGTTGGTGTTACCGTTGGACAGGTGAATCTGCTGGTTGCGGTGGTTCATGGCTCCGCTTTGCCGTTGCCCCAGTCCATAAATAGCTTCATCGGGTGTAAGGCTGAACGCCTGGCTCACGGTATACGCATCGCGGTTTACATCCTTCCGAGGGATGAAGTTGGTTCCTTCTACCTTTTCCTTCAACAAGGTTTTTCCTTTTTCATCGGTGTAGGTCACTTTTCCGGTGGCCACATCCAGTGTGACTTTCATCTTTCCGGCGGTCATACACACCGTGTTTCCGTTCTGAGTGTAAGCTATCTCCACTTTCTCAGGTGTCTTGATGACGGGATAACTTTTTTTCTCGGGCATCTCGGCCGAAGGATATTTCACGATGCGCACGATGGAAGGAGAGTAAAAAATCACTTCCCCGTTTAAAACAGGTTGTGCGGTTTGGAATTTTCCCCCTTGGGCAGTTTTTTCAAAATGCTGCGCGAAGGAAGACATGCAAGAAGCCAGTGCGGCTAGGAATAGAATTTCTTTTCTCATTTTGTTCGTTCGTTTTTCGAAGTTTGACCACTAAGGTTGACACTGCCAAATGTAAAAAGATTCTTTGGCGAGGCAGAGAAAAGAATGTGTCAAAGAGCGGTATGAAATGCTTCAAAGGGCATTTTGACGCATTTTTATCCCTCCTTTGATTCAGATGTACCCTCTTGATCCTGTTTTTTCTGGTATTCACTGGGCGTGAGGCCGTACTCTTCCTTGAAGCAGGCGGTGAAATATTTTCGGTTGTAATAGCCGAGGGCCAAGGCCACTTCGTTTACCGTGGTATGACTGTCTTTCAGCATCCGGCAGGCATGCTGCATCTTGACGCGGCGGATGTATTCCAACGGTGTCAGTCCGGTGATGGCCTTCAACTTGCGGGTCAGGGTGGAGCGTGACATGTTGACTTTTTCGGCCAGGTGCTGCACGTCGAAATCCGGTTCGCTTAGATTGTCTTCTACCGCTTTCAGAATATTATCCAGGAGCATCTTGTCCAGCTGGGCAAATTCCAGGTCGGAAGTCTTGATTGCCGCATGTGTCTGTGGTTTTTCATCCAAATAGGAACGCATTTTCATCAGTTCTGTGCTGTCGGCATACAGTTCCTCATTTTTTTGTTTCATCCGGCGGAGGTAAAAGTAAATACCAGTAAAAATTCCGGCAGACAGAAGTACTACATAAAAGGTGATGGCCCATCCTGTCTGGTAGAAGGCAGGCAGTCGTTCTATTCGTATTTGAGTAATCTTTTCGCTCCATACTCCATAGCCGTCGGTTGCTTTCACTTCAAACAAATACTTTCCTTTTGGTAGATGTTTGTAGCTGGCAACATGTTGTCCGGTAGCTGTGTAACTCCATTTTTTGTCTAGTCCAATCATACGGTAGGCATATCGAATTTTGGCCGCATTCAAGTAGTCGAGTGAGGAAAAATGGATTTCCAGATTATACTCATCCGGTTGAAGAGTCAGTGTCTGCTCTTTGCCCTTTCTTGGTTTGTCCATAACATATATGCCGGTTATGAATGTAGGGATATTTTGACTGGGTTGGTCAAGTCGTGAAGAAGGAGTGACAGCACAAATACCTGGAATTCCTCCAAAATAAATCCGTCCGTCATGCCCTTTGCAGATGGCTGTAGGAATGAAGCGGTGGAGCAACATGGAATTGTCGGTGGTGAGATAGGTGGAATACGAATGGTTCCGGGGATTGTATTCTATCAGTTTTTGGTTGGTGTCAATCCAAAGATGTCCGTAGACATCAAATTCCAGCTGATTGACGATGTTTCCGCTCAGACCACACAAAACCGTATGATCTGTCAGTTGCCATGTGTTGAGGTCGAGTGCGTAGACTCCTCCTTCTTGGGTACCGATCCAGATACAGCAATCTTCCTGAATGCTCAAGCAAGTCACAGAGAGCGGTGAAGACACTTTCTGGCATGCTTCTTTCTTGGGCTTCAGGTAGAGACCTTTTTGAGTACCTATCCACAAATTGCCTTGTTTGTCTTCTTTCAGGGCATTTACCTGTCCCAGAGTGTCGCAGATGATATTCCATTGATTGTCTGGTAAGGAGAAGGCATAGAGTCCGGAGTTTGTTCCCGTCCATAACATGCCATTCTGGTCTTCGTAAGTGAGTGTGAAATATTGTCCGGATTGGGCTGAAGGCAGACTCAGGCTACGTACATGCTTTATCTGCATGTGCTCCCGGCTAAATTCATAAATAAGGTTGTGAGCTTCGGGGACAACCCATACATTTCCTTCTTTTCGGGATTCGGACATTTGTTTGATTGCATCAAGCGAGAGTGAGCCCAATGAAGGGAAATCAAAGTGTAGACTGACTTCTTGGCGACTTAGGTCATAAAGTCCGAGGCCGGTTCGTTCTTGAGATATCCACATTTTGCCTTCTCCGGCGTCACTCAAGGCCATGATAGCCGGTTGGAAACGAATGCGTTGTTGCAGTGCCGGAAGAGAAAATTCCTCTGGTGCATCTTCCGTGAAATGTACAATAAAGCTTTTTCCATCGAAAGAGGCAACCCATAGTGACCCGTTTTTGTCTTTATAGATTTCATTCAGCATGCTTCCATAGCTTGCCGGAAGTCGGAAATCGGTCTGACGCAGCTGACGGCAGGTCTCGTCGTAGCGCATGGCAATCAAAGAGCTTCTGGTTGTCATCCAAAGGGTACCCTTGTGTTCATCTTGTGCCAGATAAAGGATATTTCCTTCTTTTTCTCCTATCGGGTTTACGGGAAGAGGAGAATAGGTATAGATTGAGTCTTTGGGGGCAGAGGGATTAAAAAGTAGGACTCCTTTTGATTGCGTGCCTACCCAGAAGTAGTTGTGTGTCCGGTCCTGGAGAATAGTGGTGAGGTCTCTGCTGACTGGAGGCTCAGCATATTGTTTGAAGGTATCCAGTTTTTTGTCATAACAATAAATACCTCCTTTTCCGATGGTTATCAGAATCTGTTTCTGTCGGCTTTCACAGAATCCAGCCATCCAAGAAGGCTTTCCCTTTATATCGTATAGAAGATAGGTTTTGATACGTTTTCCGGAAGTATCGTATTTTATCAGTTTATTTCCTGTGGCAATCCACATATATCCGTCGGAGGTTTTTTGCATAAAGTAGATAAAACTTCTTTGCAACGTTTGCGAATCGAGTGGAATGACTTTTCCATTTGTTTTGTCCAGAATATAAGCTCCTTGGTCTGTACCAAACCAGATTCTTCCTTTGTTGTCTTCCGCAATCGATTGGATGGTGTTGTTGCGCAGCAGTCCCGGCGTATGAATGTCGGAGCGGATGACATCCACCTGATAGCCGTCGTCTCGGCAAAGGCCATTGACTGTGCCGTACCACATCATTCCTTCGCTGTCTTGAAAAATGCGGTGTATGGCACTGACCGGTAGTTGAGGAAGGGAAGGGATAGGCGTCAGCCGGATGCTTTGTACGGCTTGCAAGGCGGTGAAACAGAACCACCAGAAAATTGATAAGACAAACGAATTTTTCATGTTTTTTCAGGGCTAAAAAACGTAAAGGCGTTTGGACTGAAACGCTTAGACGTTTTGCTTAAAACGCCTTTACATTTTGATCAAAACGCTTAGGCGTTTTACTTGAAACGCTTAGGCGTTTTTTTCTAATCTTCAAAAGTCTTCTTTTCTCTTCAGAAAGTCTGCTTAAAGTATCATTTTTATCCGTTGTTCCGGTATTCTAGCGGACTCATTCCCACATAGCGTTTAAAATATTTCCCGAAAAAGGAAACATTGGCAAAGTTCAGGGAGTCGGAAATGTTCTGGATGGAAAGCTGTGAAGATTTCAATTGTGATTTTGCATCCATGATAACCATAGACGAGATGATGTCGACACAAGTTTTTCCGGTGATTTGTTTCACTGTGGTACACAGATGGGCGTGAGTGATGTTCAGTTTTTCTGCATACCAGGCTACGTTGCGTGTCTGACTGTAGTGTTGCATGACCAGCTGAGTGAAATTGCGACAAATCAGTTCACTTTTTGACAAAGAATGAACTTCATCAGTTTTATTTCGGTAAAGGATGGAGATACCCTTATGGATGTCGGCATACAAATTGGAAGCCATTTCCTGTCTGATTTTCTCTGGAAAGAATTCGTACATTTTTATCAGCAGCTGTAGGTAGGCTTCCATCATTTTCGTACCTTCCGGCCTCAGATTGATGACAGGACGGCCGAGGGTAAGATACATAGAATCGAGAAAAGCATGCGACTGAAGGTTGTGTTCCATGTATTGGGATGAAAATCCTAGAAAGTAGATGTTCAGGTCGCCTTCAATGCTATGTATCTGAAAAATACTTCCAGGAGTAAGGGTGATGAGATTATTGGCTTCTACTTTTATTTTGTTGAGATTTACCGACGCCTCCACTTCGCCAGAAGTACACAGCACAAAAATTTCACATTTCAGTCGTACCGGATAATTGGTGTATAGTCCTAGCAGTTCCTTGCTGATACCAGTACCTGCCAGCCATTCCTCCGGCAAATCTATTTTAGGAAGTTCTTTTTCCATCGAATCTTATTTTTCGCAAAGATAAGAAATTCGCCGTAAATTACTGCATTTGTCCACCTGTCTTGTTTTCCCCTCCTGCTTTTATATCGTCGTTTGTAATGCTTCTCTGCGTTTTCTTTACTTGTGTCTTCAGTTCACCGAATCGCCAGCTGATACTGATTCCGTATCTTCTTGAAGGATAGCGGCTTTCCGACCAGGAACGGAAGGTGTCTGTAATTGTCTCGTTGTTGTATGAAGTATATTTCTGCAAAAAACTGCTGGCATAGAGTGAGATGTTGAGGCGCTTTTCTTTCAGGAAAGAGCGGCTCAGGTTGATTCCGTAATAGTAAAAGGACGATCCTTTTCCTTGCAAAGAAATGTTGGGTGTGCTCCCTCCTCCGTAGAGGCTAAGGCGGAGTTCCCATGGAATGGTTTGCTGTACGTTGGCAAACAAGTTGCCGTTGAATCCGTTATTGCTGGCATTGAGTGCTTGACTTTGGTAGTCAGCGTAGCTTCCGCTTGCGTTGACCGAAATACGGGTAGTGCTTCCTGGATTCCAGTTCATCCACAAGGAAAGGCGGGTCTGCTGACTTTTCCCTACATTCCCATACGTGTTTTCCTGTACTCCATTGTTCATGAAAGAGTAGGCTTCGATGCCATTGTTGGTGAAGGTATAAGTGAGATTGGCGTTCAGGTTAAATTTGGCACTGAAACGGTTGTATGTCAGTCCGAGTATATGAGCTTTTTCCGTATCCAGGTCCGGATTTCCGTAGCTTACGGAAGTGGGGTTACTGGTATCCCGGAAGGGGTTCAGGTACCATATTCCAGGGCGGTTGATGCGCATGTTGTAGTTGGCTCTCAGGGTAGAAGTTGTTCCTAGCATATAAGAAAGGTTTACCGTAGGAACCACGTCGTCGAATCCCGTGTGAAAGTTGCGTTCGGGCATATAGTCATATTTCACATCCATAAAAGTGTGTTCGTAACGTACGCCTGCTTTTGCTCCGAATTTCTTCCATTTCAGTTGATAGTCAGCGTATGCAGCAAGAATCTGTTGTTTCTGCTGGTATTTACTGGAAAGATTTTCACTGGCTTCCATTTCTCCCTGTGCGTTTTCGATATAGTATTTGCTGTCGCTGTAGTTGTCACGGAATATGTATTTCATACCGGCATCTATATAGTGAATGTCGTTCAGTGGATTCACGTAGTCTATTTGTGCAGTATGCTCTGCTGTGTGGGCTTTGTTGTCGAAATATTGGTGAAGAAGTTCGAAAGGAACATTTTTTATGTCTTCGTAATAGGTATCTGCTTCGTTGTTGTTAGGGGCATTGTTGAACTTATACGACAGTGTGAGGTATTCACCTTTTTTCCGGAATGAATGCTGGTAGTCTGCGTTGATTCCGATGTTTCCAAATTCGCTGACTGAGTTGTTGGGACTCCGGTAGCTGTATCGTTCATTCCATGTATCGTCTTTCATGACGGTTTGTGATTCACTGTGGATATCAAAATTTCCGCCAAATATATTGGCAGAGAATGTAATAAGGTTCAAAGTGTCGATTTCGTAGCTTCCTTCGATGTTGCCGAACTGGAAATTTCCTTTGTTTTTCGAAAATCCTTCGTTGAGCAGGTGCCGGTAGTCGGAAGAGGTGAAGTCTTCTCGTCCGCTTTCGGAATAATTTCTCGGCTGGTTCTGATAATTATAGGAATAGTTTCCAGTAACGGTAAATTTCCCGACCTGCACAGTTCCGTATGCATAACCTGAAACGCCCATGTTTCCGGCATTGCCTCCCAACGTGACGTTATATCCTTGCATTTTTGCATCGGTCGTGATGATGTTCAGTATACCGCCGATACCTTCTGCGTCGTATTTGGCTCCTGGCTCAGTGATGACTTCAATGGACTTGACCGAGTTGGCTGGAAGACTTCTCAGCACTTCTTTCGGGTTGTTGCTCATCAGGGTATTGGGCTTTCCGTTTACATGTACCTTAAAATTACTGGACCCGTTCACTTCAATGTTGTCTTCACCATCTACAGTGACAAGTGGTACTTTTCTTAACATTTCAAGAGTCGTATTGGTTTTTGAGTCCGGGTCGTCTTCAATGCTGTAGGAGATTTTGTCGATTTCAGCCTTTACGAGAGGTTTTTGTGCCACTACTTCTACTCCCTTGAGCATTTGAGTGTCGTCGTAGGTATATAATGTGCCCAAATCGGCCACAGGGTTGGCTTCTGTCAGCGTGAAATGACGGATAACTGTTCGTTTGCCTACAGACGTGATTTGCAGGGTGTAGTTCCCTTTTTGGGGAAGTCTCTCTTGAAATCTTCCTTTTTCATCCGTTACATTCATTTTGACGGGTTTGTTGGGGGAAGTTTTTAATGTGATGCGGATAGTGGCATAAGGTTCACTTTCGTGAGTAAGTGAATCTGTGAGTATCCCTTTTACTATATAGTGGGAGGATTGGGCTTGTACGTTGAATACTTGAAAAATCATCAGGATGAGAATGCCTGCCATGCGAATGACTGTCTTGTGTTTCATGATTAAGGTGGCTTGTGTGCTATTAGGTTTAAATTGTGAAGATTAACTTTTCAAATATACGAAAAAAATGAAATAACCGGTGTTTGAGGGATAAAAATTGAATTAAATTTCGCTCTGTCTTGCTGTATGTATTTGGCGGCCCTTTATTTAAGATTTGAAAAACAGACTATCTAAATCTAAAAAAAAGATTGTTTAAAATGTAGTTATCAGGCATATTTATTCAGTTCCTCTTTGCTCGTTTTAAAAATCAGACAAAAATAAAATAAATAGACCTTGTGGGAATTTTGAATTTGGTGTTACTTTGCACACGAAAAGAAAAATTTTATTATCAGATGAAAATGAAAAACTATTTGAAGGTATTTTTCTCATTGGCGCTACTTTTCTCTTTAGGAGGTTGCAGCAGTGAGAAAGAACAAGAGAGTGTTTCTGGACAAGGCAGCATTATGGTTGATTTGTCGACTAGTCTGTCTTATAAGAGCCGTTCGGTAGACGAAAGTGCTTATCAGAACGTACAGAATTATAAAGTGTCTCTGTATAAGGGTGACGAAGCCGTTTATACGGATAAACTTTATGGGGAACTGGATGTGGAACAGAAGGTAGACTTCGGAGTGCCTTACACATTGACTGCTTACTATGGAGAAGACGTGCCTGCGGGTTATGACAAACTTTATGTGAAGGGAAGTGAAACCTTTACGGTTTCTCAGGGAGATAGAAAGACCGTTTCTATCACTTGCAAACCTGCCAATGCAAAAATGAAGCTTGTTTACAAAGGAAATGATGACAGCGATCAGTTTGAAGATTATTTTAAAGACTGTACTGTTTCTATCAAAACTGACTACATGAGCGATGCATGGACAATGAACAAATCAAATGAAGGTCAGGAACTTTATCTGAAGACCGGTGACGAAGGTGTGAAAGCCACTTTGTCGTTTGCTTTGACAGATAAAAATGGTTCTCCTGTGACAGTGAGTGGATTTGAAAGCAGCAAAGAAATCGACTTGAAGCCGTGTTATTCTTATACATTGACCATTAAACCTAATCAAACGGAGATTGCTGGAGGTAAGTTTGGCCTGACGGTAACGGTAGATGACGGTGTGACAGAAGAAGATGTAACAGTGGAAATCCCTGGCGAATATATTCCAACTTCAAAATAAAAGACGAAAAATATGAAAAGATATAAAGGTTTAATTTGGCTTTTAGGCCTTATGATAGGATTTTCATCTTGTGAGATGCGCGATGAAATCTTAGGAAAGAATGAATTAGGCGAGAACGCCGGTACACTGGAACTTAATTTGACTTCAGTATACAATGGAGTAGAAATGAGTCGTGCCGGTGAAGTGGTAGATAACGGTACTACTACGGGTAATTTCAATGAGGAAGATATCAATGTAGACGGTTATACACTGGTCGTTACGAATACAGATACGCAGGAAGAAGTGGCAAAAGGTCTTGTCAGTGAATTGAAAAATGCAGATGGCAAGGTGTTGATTCCATTGAATGAAGGTAACTATTCTGTAAAAGCTTATAATTATGACGGTGCAAACGTGAGCGTTTCAGAACGTCCATATTTTAAAGGTGAACAGACTTTTTCTGTAAAGAAAGGTATTTCTACCAATGTAGGACTGAACTGCAAATTGTCTTGCATTGAAATGGAATTGGGTGTGACTGCTTCTTTCTTGGAAGCTTTCAAAGATGACTATTCAATTACTGTAGACAATGGAGACAATGCCAATCAGATTTTCAATAAAGATAATCTTGGTAAGAAATATTATTTCCAGACTCCGAGCCAGAAAAATAGTCTGAATGTGTCAGTAAAAGCTACTTCAACGGAAGGTAATTTTATTGAATTGGTAGCTACAGTACAGAAACCGGCTGATGCAGAAGGTGGTATTGCCAACTTGGCAGATGGAGATTCTTTTGTAATCAATCTGACTGACGAAGGTTCTACTGATTCTTATCTTTCTATTGGCTTGACTGTAGACCTGACATTTACAGAAGTTGGAGAAACAATTGAAATTCCGGTAGAAAATATTACTTACGACGGACCGAGTGTACCGGGTGGTGAAACTGATCCGGAACCGGAAGCCGCTATTACTTTTGAAGGATTGCCTGCTAAGTATACTTGTACAGCTGGTGATTCTGAAATTGAAGGTTTGCAAGATGTACATATCTCAGCTACAAGAGGAATTAAAAATTTGAATGTAACGATTTCCGGAGAAATTGCGGGGCTTTTAGGAATGGTTCAATTGCCTGAAACTTTTGATATCTGTAATATGGATGAAGATGTTAAAGAAAAGGTTATTGGTTTACAACTTGTAACAGATGATGAGTATAACCAATTGCACGCAGGTACTTGTACTGATTTTACTTTTAAATTAGGCTCACTGCTGGTTTTAATTCCAAAAGTTGTTCAATCAGGAGACAGTGTATTTAACTTGTCTGTCTCAGATGGAGTAGATACAAAAAGCGGAGATATTACGGTTACAGTAAATCCAAAGGAGGAATAAACTTATGAAACTAACAAATATAGTATTAGGAATGTTTCTGGGTGCAGGAGTTTTAGCTTCCTGCCAGTCGGAAATAGAGGAAGCCAAAGGTTATGGTTATCTCCAGTTGTCTTCTGTCGATGTCAATAAGACTGTAACTTCTCGTGCAGATGTTACGAGTTCAGAAGCAATTGCTGTAGATGTGTTGGATGAATCAGAAACTGTGGTAAAACATGCGGACGATTGGAAAGATTTAAATGATGTGTTATTGCCGGTTGCCACATATACCATTAAGGCTTATTCTGCAGATAAAGATAAAGAGGCACAGGGCTTTGAGGCACTTCCTTATTATGAGGGACAGACTGAAGTGGCAATTGAAGCCAATAAAGCAAAAGCGGTAGAGGTGACTTGTAAACTGGCTCAGTCTATGGTGTCTATCAATTGTTCTGAGAGTTTTAAAAATACCTTTAGTGATTATGCTTGCTCAATTGAGGGGGCAGATGCGTTGAGCATTTCTTTTGCTAAGGATGAGACCCGTGCAGCATACGTGAAATCAGGTCAGGCCTTGACGTTGAAGGTGGATTTTGGTAATGGAAAGGTTTTCTCTCAACAAATTACTGAAAATGCAGAAGCTGCTTATTATTATAAGGTGAATTTGGATATTACGGAAGGTAATGCAACCTTTGACATTACGGTAGACCAAACCATTCATCAGTATGAAGTGGTTGTAAAGGTGCCGACAAAGCAGGAATCTACTGATTTGAAGACTGAAGATATCAAGAACGACGTATCTAAGGTTTGGGGACAGTTTGCTTATCTGTCAGGAACTTGCTCTTTGCAGGATGCCGCTTCACCAGTACAGTTCGCTTACAAAAAGAAATCTGAGTCTGAGTGGAAAACTGTAGAAGCTACTAAGGGAGAGGGCAATGCATATTCAGCTAAGGTATCTCCGTTGGATTTCAATACAGAATATGAATATTATATCTTGTGTGGAGATAAGATAGGTGAAACTTGTGGGTTTACAACAGAAGCCTTTGAAGAAATTCCGAACTTGAGTTTTGATAATTGGACGCAAAATGGGAAAAATTGGTATCCTAATTCAGAAGCTTCAAATAGTTACTGGGCTACAGGTAATGAAGGGGCAACTACATTGGGAAGTTCGAATAGTATTCCGGTAGAAGGTAGTGATGCTCGAACAGGTAAGGCTGGAAAACTGGAGACAGTAACTGTGCCTTTGGTTGGATATGCGGCTGGTAATTTGTTAATCGGTTCTTATTCTACTAATCTCAATGATATGGCTTCTAGTGTACAGTTCGGTCGTTCTTACAATGGTGCACGTCCGGTAAAACTGACAGGATATTATAAGTATACTCCGGGTACTTCAATGAATAAAAATGGAAAGATTCCTACCGATCGTACTTTGACTGTAGATGAATGTGATATTTATGTAAAGCTTTGGTCAGGAGATGAGGTTATAGCAGAATCACATTTTATTACGAATCAGACTGTTTCTGAATATACTCGTTTTGATCTTCCGATTGAGTATACAAATATGACTAAACGTCCTGATAAGATTACGATTGTAGCTACTTCCAGCCGTTATGGTGGTGAATTTGAAGGGACCAATATGTTTAATACAAAAGTTGTCGGACAAGTGGCTGCAGGCAGTACCCTTTGGGTAGATGATTTTGAATTGTCATACTATTAATATTTTACATGAAGAAATATTTAATTCTATTACTAACCTTTTTGTGCGTGGCTTCTGTCCACGCACGAAAAGGTTATGATCGTAATATAAAACCCTCTTTGTTTGTGCCGAAAGGTTCATGGATGGGAGGTGTTACGTTTTCTTATACTGAGTTAACAGGAGATAATTATAAGTTCCTGATATTGGATGATATCAATGGTGAAGGATATACGTTTAAGGTGAGTCCTTATGCCGGATATTTTTTCAAGGATAACATGGCGGCTGGTTTACGTTTGAATTACAACCGTACGTATGCAGATATCGGGAACATTAATCTGGACTTAGGTGATGATCTGACATTTGATATCAGTGATTATAAATACCTGGAGCATGAATATACTGCTTCCGGTTTTTTGCGTACTTATATGGGACTGGGAAACAGTAAGGTTTTCGGTTTCTTCAATGAATTGCGTCTGACGTATGGATATGGACAAGGAAAGACTTTGTCTGGTTCAGACCAGAAAGCTACGGGTACTTACCAGACTTCTCATCGTCTGCAGATAGGTGCAGCTCCTGGATTGACAGCATTTGTGACAAACAACATGGCCGTGGAAGTTTCCATCAATGTGGTCGGGTTGGATTTCAAATGGATAGAACAGACCACCAATCAAGTAGAACATGGGTCATACCGACAGAGTTCTGCAGATTTTAAAATTAATATATTCTCAATTAACATCGGTATTTGTACATATTTTTAAATAGACAGATTATGCTTATAAAAGCTTTGAAATATAGCTTAGTATCACTCTTGTTACTGAACATGTCTTCATGTATAGAAAATGACATTCCTTATCCTTATATTGAGGGAGTGATTCAAGAAATTCAGGTGGAAGGAATGCAGGGGGAAGCCGTGTTCAATAATCAGGCTCGTACTATTGAACTTACTATAGGTGAGGATGCTTTTATAGATAGTTTGCCAATTACAAAATTGGTGGCTAATACGGAAGCTTTAATTTATCCGGATTCAACCGCATGTATCAAGTATTCGGGTTTCCCTGAGTTTAGTTTTTCTTCGTTAAGTGAACTTCCTGCCAATGCCAATACAGCCATTAACTTTACAAAACCTGTAAATTTCTTGCTGAAGACTTATCAGGAATATTGGTGGAAAATCACGGTGAAACAGGAAATAGAACGCACTATCGAAGTGGAAAATCAATCAGGTACGGCACCTTCTTTGGATTTATATAATCACATTGCTATTATTTATGTGACGGAAGATGCAGATTACAAAAATATCAAAATCAAAACCTTGAATTTGGAAGGTTCAAAAACTGTACTGGTACCTTCTGCGGAGACGGTGACAGATTTTACCCGACCGCGGGTGTTCAAGGCATATCGTAATGGTAGGTATATATGTGATTGGACCGTTGATGTGCAGAAATCCTCAGTAGCAGCTTCTGTAGAAAAGGTAAATGCATGGGCTACGAAGGCTTATGTGAGTGGCAGTTTTCGGGCAGGAAGTAAGTTGTCATTGGAATATCGTGTGAAAGGTGCGGATGTTTGGACCACAGTGGACGAATCTGCCGTTACTGAGACTGGAACCACATCCTATTCTGCAGAGTTGAAAGGTTTGACTTCGGGTACAGATTATGAAGTTCGTGCACTTGCTGCTGGGACAGAAGGTGAAGCATATTCGTTTCAGACGGAAACAATTGTGACTCTTCCTAATATGAATTTTGATACATGGACTCAGAGTGAAAAAACATGGTATCCGAATCCGGTAGCCAATAATTATGATGACCCACAAGCTTATTGGGCAACAGGAAATGAAGGTGTGACTATTTATAAAGATCCGAGCACAGTACCAGTTACAGGAAGTGATGCATATAAAGGAAAAGCTGCAAAGATGTATACCTATGGAGATATATTATTGGTAGGAGCAGCAGCTGGAAACCTATTTATTGGGACATATAAGACGAATATAGGAAAGCCAGTTTCGAGTCCGTCATTTGGTCGTTCTTATTCGGGGGCTCGGCCCACTAAATTAAGTGGATATTATAAATATAAATCAATGCCCATTACATATAATGGTACTGTTCCTGGCAATTTGAAAACTGACCAGTGCCATATTTATTTAAGATTATGGAATTCGGCCGATCGAGAGATTGCTTATGGTGAATTTGTGAGCTCCGAAACTGTTACCGAATATACAAAATTTGAGTTTGATATAAAGTATAGTGATACAGAATCGAAACCTGCCAAAATTGCGATTGTAGCTACTTCCAGTAAATATGGAGGAGATTTTGATGCCGATGGCAAAAAGGTTATTGGTCAGGTAGGTGATGGAAGTACTTTGTGGGTAGATGAATTTGAATTAAGTTATGATTAAATTGATAAATAAAAAGATGAGATACATCAGCAGCTTGTGCTTATTGATATGTTGTATATGGTTGAGTGGATGTCAGGCTGATGAGAATCTGCGTTCTGCGAATGAAACGGGATTATTAATAACATTGACCGACGAGTCGGACCATGCTTATGCGCGTACGATGCCATCAGCATTGGAAAAGCCTGTGGCAGATATGTTCCACTTGCGTGTGGCATATTCTGGAACAGACAATGTGGCTTATGATGATAAATGTACAGAGTCCATTTTGCTGAAGGAAGGTACGTATGATTTGACAGCTACTTATGGAGAGAATCCGGTGATAGCTTTGGATGCTCCTTATTATATCGGAAAACTGGAGAGTCAGGAAGTTGTGACGGGACAGATGACTTCTGCCAATATTTCATGTACGGTAGGGAATGCATTGCTTTCAGTAATTTATAACGAGAGTGCCTTGAAAAAAGTATATGATACTTATTTTGTAACTGTATCAGTCGGCCAGGAGTCTGTAGATTTGGATGCGACTTCCGGGAAAAGTGCCTATTTTCAGGCAGGTTCTTCTGTAAGTTTGGTGTTTCATGGTCAGTTGGCTGGTACGGGCCAAGAAGTGTCTTATGATATTCCGGCACAAGAAAAATTTGCCAATATTCCTGCCAAAACGCATGTGAAGGTTACTCTTGGTGTGGATGAATCTTCGGTGTCATCAGGAGTGGGTATTTCGGTAGAGAAATTGGAAACAGAAACGGTCTCCGTAGTAGAAACTTTGCCCTCTGAATTTATGCCGAAGCCCAAGTTGGAAGCTGAAGGTTTTGTGAATAATGAGCTTTCATTTGCAGAAACAGAGAAAAAAACAGCGGTTATTCGTTTGAAGCTGGCTTCTCCTTTGCAGGACTTGAAGTTGAAATTCCATTCGACGGACGAGAAATTTGCAGGACTGGAGGCAGAGAAAGAGTATGTGTTGTCGAATGCGGAAGATAAGGCTGCGATAGAAACTGCATTGGGTATTGTATTGCCGGATATTGGAACTACAGAAGGAAGTCTTGACTTTACATCTTTGATTCCTCAGCTAATGACAGACAATGGTAATACGGTTTCTTCGACGATTGAAGTCGATGTGGAAGCGAATAATCGTTGGGCTAGTGAAGATGAGACTGTAAATCGAGTGTATACATTGAAATGTAATAAGCCGGAATTTGATGTCGTTGTCAATCCTGATAATTTTTGGTGTAAAGAGTTTTCTATTGATGGTTGTAATATAAAAACAGGAGATGCTGAAACGATTTCCCAGAAACTTCAGTATCAGTATCGTCAAAAGGGAAGCGATGAATGGCTGAATTGTGGCCAGTTGGTTCAATTGGAAAATTATCCAACTAATAAGCAGTTTGAAGTGAGAGCTGTTTATCGTGAAGGTATTGTTACTGATCCTGTGGATGTAGAATTAGAAACGCCGCAACAATTACCTAATTCTGGAATGGAGAAATGGCATACTATTAAAGGAGAAACATTTAGAGTATCAGATAGTTGGTTCCAAAAGAAGACCTATTATAAATTTTATCCTAGTGCAGAAAGAGAGAGTGATGTTTGGTGGGATACGAATAATATGCGTTCTCAGGATGGAAATATTATTCTAGGTATGGGACATCCGGTATGTTTTGCTCCATGTGTAAGTTATTCTGAGGATATTAAGCATGGAGGGAGTCGTTCTGCCTTAATTTATACTTCAGGACATGGTGGAGGATATGCTTCTACAGGAGAGATGCTTTATGTAAAAGGAGCTTTTGCTGGGAGTCTCTTTATTGGAAAATATTCATGGGATAATGGTAAGGAGAATTTTGTAAATGGACATACCTTTTCATCTCGTCCCACTTCATTAAAGTTTTGGTATAAATATGTACCTAAAAATCAAGATGCTTTTAAGGTCTGTATTGAATTGAAACATCAAGATGAAGTAATTGCTACAGGAACTTTTATTCCTTCGGTTATTTCTTCTGAAACAGGGTGGCAAGAAGCTACAGTGAATGTGGTTTATGTAGATCATCCTAAAATAGCTACATCAGTTTGTGTGCAATTTTGGTCTACTAGTAAAACATCATTTAGTAATAGTGATTTTGATCAAAATAAGTCCATTTCATTTCCTATAATGGGTGATTGGAATGTTCATATTGGTAGTATGTTTTATGTTGATGATATCTCTTTGATTTACGACAAATAAGGAAGAATGATGAGAAAGAAAATACTATATATTTTATCCGGAATCCTCTTGTTGGCAGGTTGTCGGCAGGAGAATCTGACTGTTCCTTCTGGAGAAGGATACTTGTCGGTAGGGAATATTGAATTGCAGGCGCAGACTATCACTGAGATTGCATCTCGTGCAGTAGACGCAACTTTACTTGTGGA
The DNA here is from genome assembly GCF_025567125.1 of Phocaeicola fibrisolvens. NCBI lineage: Bacteria > Pseudomonadati > Bacteroidota > Bacteroidia > Bacteroidales > Bacteroidaceae > Phocaeicola > Phocaeicola fibrisolvens. The sequence goes on from NZ_JAOQJI010000006.1 coordinate 99,116, forward strand.
ATTGTGGAAAGGAGGAGTAAAGGTACGTGAACTCTCGGTCGATGAAATGCAGAATAAGATTGAGTTGGATGCTGCTGATGATTATACATTGAAAGTATATAGTTCGAATTATGGTGAAGAGACGAGCTGGGGAAATGCAGACAAAGGAGAACCGGTCTATTATAAGGAAGTGCCTTTTAGAGTGAAGGAGGGAGAAACTACTTCCTTGAAAATACAGGTTCCCATGATTGATTTTGCAGTTTGTCTGGATTTGTCGAATGTAACAGGTGAGTGGCTGAGTGAGTATAACTTTACGGTGACCTCTGGTGGAAGATCTGTATCACTGAAGGATGGGGAAACAGCTTATTTTCCGTATGCTGAAGGAGTATTTTTCACTTATCAGTTGGATGTAACGAATACGGATTCAGAATCCAATACGCAATCAGGCAGTTGGGGAAACAAGGACGGTCAGACGGTGAATATAAATACATTGTATACGATATCTTATAATTGGTCCACTCGGTCATTGGTAGTAAATTAAAAATTGACCGAGACATTGTTTTAAAGATCTCCTTATTCTTCTGAAGGGAATAGGGAGATTTTTTTTATCAGGTTTAAGACAAGAATCTATAGAAATAAAAACGGGTGAAACTTGAATTTCTTCAAACTTCACCCGAATTGTTATGCGGTAAGAATAAATATTATACAATACCTTGAGCCATCATGGCGTTGGCCACTTTCATGAATCCAGCTACGTTGGCACCTTTTACATAGTTGATATAACCGTCGGGTTCCGTACCGTATTTCACGCATGCTTCATGGATATTCTTCATGATGCTCTTCAACTTTTCGTCTACTTCTTCTTGTGTCCAGCTCAGCTTGATGGAGTTCTGTGTCATTTCCAGACCGGATACAGATACACCGCCTGCATTGGCTGCTTTACCCGGAGCGTAAAGAATTTTAGCTTCTTGGAATACGCGGATGGCTTCTGGAGTAGAAGGCATGTTGGCTCCTTCGGATACAGCAAACACTCCGTTGGCAATCAAGGCTTTCGCATCGTCACCGTTAATTTCATTCTGAGTGGCAGAAGGAAGGGCGATGTCGGCTTTTTCATTCCATGGACGTGCACCTGCTACGTACTTGCAGCCGTATTTCTCTGCATATTCACGGATACGTCCGCGGTAGAGGTTCTTCAGTTCCATGATGTAGTCCAGTTTCTCGCGGTCGATGCCGTCCGGGTCGTAGATGTAACCGTCGGAGTCGGACATGGTGACAACTTTGGCTCCCAACTGAATCAGTTTTTCTACGGTGTATTGTGCTACGTTACCAGAACCAGACACCAAACAAGTCTTACCCTTGATATCGATGTTACGGGTTTTCAGCATTTCGAGCAGGAAGTAGATGTTACCATAACCGGTAGCTTCTGGACGGATGAGTGAACCACCGAATTCACGGCCTTTACCCGTCAGTACGCCGCTGAACTCGCGGGTCAGTTTCTTGTACATACCGAACATATAGCCAACTTCGCGACCGCCTACGCCGATATCACCGGCAGGAACGTCGGTTTCAGGACCGATGTGACGCCATAATTCCAGCATGAAAGCCTGGCAGAAACGCATTACTTCAGCATTGGACTTACCACGTGGAGAGAAATCGGAACCACCTTTACCACCACCCATCGGAAGGGTAGTCAGTGAGTTCTTGAAGGTCTGTTCGAAAGCCAGGAACTTCAGGATTCCCAGGTTTACGGAACTATGAAAACGGATACCACCTTTGTACGGGCCAATGGCGTTGTTGTGTTGTACGCGGTAACCCATGTTGGTGCGGATGTTGCCCTTGTCGTCCATCCAAGTGACACGAAACTGATATACGCGGTCAGGAATACACAGGCGTTCAATCAAATTGACTTTATCGAATTCAGGATGTTTGTTGTATTCCTCTTCGATGGTTCCTAACACTTCTTCTACTGCCTGATGATACTCAGGTTCATTGGGGAATCTTCTTTTCAGATCTTCCAGAACTTTCGCTGCATTCATAATTTAAAAGATTATCTGTCTTATTTATTGGTTTGATTAATCAGGTTAATCGTCATTCGATTGTTTGATGTGCCAAAAATATAGATAAAATTTCTTTCATGCAACAATAAATCAAGAAAAGTGAGTAAGAGGTGTCAAAAATATTCTTTTAGTAACTTATTTGTGTTTATTTGTTTCTGTTTTTAAGCGACTTGATAACAGGTATAAATACTAGGGCTCCTGAAATAAGTATCATGACGATGAGCGGACCGTCTATCTTAGGGGCGGATGTGAGGACCAGAAAGCAAAGGGCGGCCCAGCAGAGGGTCAGAACGACACATTGGGTGTGGTTGAGCGGTTTTCTCATAGCTGTAAGTTGGAAATAAATGATACACGGAGGAACAGACGGGCAAGGGAATCTGCAGGTTTCCTTGCGGCTGTACCTCCGTGTGGGTTTAATGGATTATGAAACGCTTATTGCGCTTTTTTCTTTTTGTCGACGATGGCATCGATGCAGGCAATGGCGGTGATGTTGACAATGTCGCGCACGGAGCTTTCGATGTCGGTGAAGTGAATCGGTTTGTTCAATCCCATCTGAATCGGGCCGATGACCTCCGTCTCACTCATGCTTTGGATGAGCTGGTAGGTGGCGTTGGCTGAACTCAGGTTCGGGAATACCAGTGTGTTCACTTCCTTGCCTTTCAGGCGGGTGAAAGGATATTTCTCGTCACGGAGTGCATTGTTCAAGGCAAATTTCACTTGCATTTCGCCGTCGATAGCCAAGTCGGGGTATTCCTGATGGAGCTGGTTCACAGCTTCGTGTACCTTGGCTGGGCTACCTTCGGTATCGGAACCGAAGTTGGAGTAGGACAGCATGGCCATCACGGGTTCCTGATTGAAGAAACGTACGGCTTTGGCTGACAGCTTGGCAATGTCAATCAGGGTATCGGTATCCGGATGACGGTTAATCAGGGTGTCGGCAATGAAATAGGTGCCTTTCTTGGAATTTAGGATGTGCATGGTACCGAAATGTTTGTATCCCGGCTGGATGCCGATGACTTCCTTGGCTACCTTGATGGTGTTGGAATACTTGGTGTATAGTCCGGTAACAAATGCATCGGCTTCACCGGTTTCTACCATCATCATACCGAAGTAGTTGCGTTCGAACATCTTGTCGTTGGCTTCCTGGAAGTTGGCACCTTCACGGGCCCGTTTTTCGCAAAGGATGCGGGCATAGCGTTCGCGACGTTCGGCTTCGCGGTCGTGACGCAGGTTGACGATTTCAATGCCTTCCAGATTCAGATCGAGTTCTTTGGCCAGTTTTTCGATGCGTTCTTCGTTGCCCAGCAGAATCGGGTGGCAGATACCTTCGGCCTTGGCTTCCACGGCAGCTTTCAACATATTGGGGTGGATGCCTTCAGCAAAGACCACACGCTGTGGGTTATGGCGGGCAGTCTCATACAGCTGGCGGGTCAGTTTGTTCTCTTGTCCCATCAGCTCTTTCAGGCGGTTCTTATATTCGTCCCAGTCGGTAATCTGTTTGCGGGCTACGCCGGATTCCATGGCAGCTTTGGCTACGGCCATGGAGACTTCGGTAATCAGGCGCGGGTCTACCGGTTTTGGGATGAAATATTCCGGTCCGAAAGTCAGGTTGTTCACATGGTAAGCTTCGTTGACCACGTCGGGCACCGGTTTCTTGGCCAGTCCGGCGATGGCACGTACGGCAGCCAGTTTCATTTCTTCATTGATGGCAGTGGCACGGGTGTCGAGGGCACCACGGAAAATGTAGGGGAATCCGATGACATTGTTGATTTGGTTCGGATAGTCGGAACGTCCGGTAGACATCAATACGTCCGGGCGGGAAGCCATGGCATCTTCGTAGGAAATTTCCGGAGTCGGGTTGGCCAAGGCGAAGACAATCGGATGAGAGGCCATGCTGCGCACCATATCTTGTGTCAGGACATTGCCTTTGGACAGCCCGAGGAATACATCGGCACCTTTAATGGCTTCTGCCAAGGTGTGGATGTCGGTACGGTCGGTCGCAAAGAATTTTTTCTGTTCGTTGAGGTCGGTACGTTGCTTGGAGATGACTCCTTTGCTGTCAATCATAACAATGTTTTCCAAACGGGCACCGAGTGAGACGTAGAGTTTCGTACAAGATACGGCAGAAGCACCGGCTCCATTGACCACGATTTTTACGTCTTCAATCTTTTTTCCTGCCACTTCCAAGGCATTCAACAAGCCGGCACTGGAGATGATAGCTGTACCATGCTGGTCGTCATGCATTACCGGAATGTCCAGTTCTTCTTTCAAACGCTGTTCTATCTTGAAGCACTCAGGAGCCTTGATGTCTTCCAAGTTGATACCTCCGAAAGTTGGGGCAATGGCCTTTACGGCTTCAATGAATTTATCCGGATCTTTTTCGTTTACCTCGATGTCGAATACGTCGATGCCTGCATAGATTTTAAACAGCAGACCTTTTCCTTCCATGACAGGTTTTCCACTCATGGCGCCGATGTCACCCAATCCCAATACGGCGGTTCCATTGGAAATTACGGCCACCAAGTTACCTTTGTCGGTATAATCGTAGGCCGTATCCGGATTTTTTTGGATTTCCAGACAGGGTTCTGCTACTCCAGGAGAGTAGGCCAATGACAAATCCCTCTGTGTCTGATAGGGTTTGGTGGGGACTACTTCGATTTTCCCCGGTTTGCCTTGCGAATGGTAGAGCAAAGCAGCTTCTTTTGTTATTTTTGTCATAATTTCTTCGTTTTTTAGGTATTTCAAAGAATAAAGCGTTGCGCAAATGTAGGAATAAAATAACAAATGGACTGTTTTTTTCTGAAAAAAACTATAAAACGAATTTTGTTTATGTTTTTTGTCGATGTTTATCGTCAATTGGTCGGATTAATTTGGCTATATGTAAGTATATCTTCGTTTTATGGTTATTCTTAGTTAAAGGCCGTTTTTCAGGCTGTACTTTTTCACTATATTTGCACCATTAAAAACTAAAAAAGGGCTTAAAGTTTTCATTGAAGAACTTTATATTTTGAGAGAGTGAAGAATAAAATCAATTTTTAGTTATGAATATAAGTATGAGCACAAAAAGAAACAGAAGTCTTTCTTCTAGCCGAGTGGCATTCTATGCATTGACTCTTTCGGTTCTGACTGCTTGTGGTGGTCAGGGGGGTATGAAAATGGGTGATGATCAATTTGCGGTACAGGCGGTGGCATTTACTTCCACTAACCAGTCAACTCAGTACCCGGCAACAATCAAGGGTTTGCAGGACATCGAAATCCGTCCTCAAGTTTCAGGTTTTATTGTTAAGTTGTGTGTGGATGAAGGTGCGACCGTTCACAAAGGACAGGCGTTGTTCCAGATTGACCCGACACAGTACAAGGCTGCATACGACCAGGCGAAGGCAAGCGTGGCTTCAGCTAAAGCTAACCTGGAAACTGTGACTTCTACGGAGGCCAACAAGAAAATGTTGCACGAACAGAAGATTATCAGCGACTTTGAATATCAGACTGCGGTCAATAATTTGCTTTCTGCAAAGGCTAGTCTGGCCCAGGCAGAAGCTGCTTATGCCGCTGCCAAACAAAACTTGGGATTCTGTACGGTGACTAGTCCGTCGGATGGTGTAATCGGTACATTCCCGTATCGTGTGGGTGCGCTGGTTAGTCCGTCGGTAGCTGAACCGCTGACTACAGTTTCTCAGATTGGCGATATGTATGTGTATTTCTCTATGACTGAAAAGCAGTTGCTGGCCTTGACTCGTGCAGGAGGTACATTGAAGGAACAGCTGGAAAAGATGCCGGCAGTGAAATTGCAACTGGCAGATGGTACTATGTACTCCGAGGAAGGTAAGATTGATGCTGTAAGTGGGGTGATTGACCAGAGCACCGGTTCTGTAAGCATGCGCGCTATTTTCCCGAACAAGCAGAACGTGCTGCGTAGTGGAGGTATGGCAAACGTGGTATTCCCTTACACGATGAGTGATGTGATTCTGATTCCCCAAACTGCTACTCAGGAAATTCAGGACAAGAAGTTTGTGTATGTGTTGCAGTCAGACAATACCATTAAACATACGGAAGTGCAGATTTCCAACTTGAACGATGGAAAGAATTACATCGTGACAGGTGGTTTGAAACCAGGCGACAAGATTGTAGTCGAGGGTGTTCAGACTTTGAGCGACGGACAGAAGATTACTCCGATTACTCCGGCTGAAAAGGAAGCTAAATATCAGAAAGCTTTGCAGGATCAGAAGGAGGGTAACATTCAGACAGCTTTCAATTAATTAATAAAGGTTCGTAAAAGAAGGTGAATCTCGTGATGACCGTTACGGGCGTGTAAGAGAACGGGATTCCCGGGACTGAAATAAAATTGTATTAAAGAATGAAACTAGATAAATTTATTAACCGTCCGGTGCTATCAACGGTAATCTCTATCTTGATAGTCATTTTGGGTGTGATTGGTCTGGCTACTTTGCCAGTTACACAATATCCGGACATTGCGCCTCCTACCGTATCGGTAAGAGCTACTTATACAGGTGCGAACGCACAGACTGTATTGAACTCAGTGATTGCTCCGCTGGAAGACCAGATTAACGGTGTGGAAAACATGATGTACATTCAGTCTAGTGCATCCAACAACGGTTCTGCTGATATCAGCGTATATTTTAACCAAGGTACCGATCCGGATATGGCGGCGGTCAACGTACAGAACCGTGTTTCTATGGCGCAGGGTCTGTTGCCGGCTGAAGTAACTAAAGTCGGTGTGACTACGCAGAAACGTCAGAACTCCATGTTGTTGATTTTCTCTTTGTATGATGCAGAAGATAAATACAACATTGAGTTTATTGAAAACTACGCTAAAATCAACTTGATTCCGGAAGTTCAGCGTGTGAAAGGTGTGGGTGATGCCAACGTGATGGGTCAGGACTATTCTATGCGTATCTGGTTGAAGCCGGATATCATGGCACAATATAATCTGGTGCCGGCAGATATCTCTAATGCTTTGGCCGAACAGAATATTGAAGCGGCTCCGGGACAGTTTGGTGAACGTGGTAACCAGACTTTCCAGTACACTATCCGTTACAAAGGACGTCTGCAGCAGACGGAAGAATTTGAAGACATTGTGATTAAGGCTCTGCCCGACGGTGAAGTGCTTCGTTTGGGAGATGTAGCCCGTATTGAACTGGGTCGTCTGGCCTATACCTTTAATAATACAGTAAATGGTCATAAGGCGGTAACTTGTATCGTGTTCCAGATGGCGGGAACCAACGCTACGGAAACCATCAACAACTTGTTGGATGTAATCAGCAAAGCAGAAGAAAGTTTGCCTGCCGGTTTGAAGATTAACGTGGCACAGAATGCCAACGACTTCTTGTATGCGTCTATTCACGAAGTTATCAAGACTTTGATTGAGGCATTTATCCTGGTGTTCATTGTAGTGTATGTCTTCTTGCAGGATATGCGTTCTACGTTGATTCCGGCCATTGCCATTCCGGTAGCTTTGATTGCGACCTTCTTTGTCTTGAAACTGATTGGATTTAGTGTGAACTTGCTGACCCTGTCGGCGATGGTGCTGGCCATTGCGATTGTGGTCGATGATGCGATTGTGGTGGTGGAAGGTGTCCATGCAAAACTGGACCAGGGATACAAATCTTCTCGTGAGGCTTCTATCGATGCCATGAGCGAGCTGGGTGGTGCATTGGTATCCATTACACTGGTCATGATGTCCGTATTTATTCCGGTAAGTTTCATGGGTGGTACAGCCGGTACATTCTACCGTCAGTTCGGTATCACCATGGCTATCTCTATCGCCTTCTCTGCATTGAACGCATTGACTTTGTCACCGGCCTTGTGTGCCCTCTTCCTGAAACCGCATGATTCCGAACATAAGCCGAAGAAGATGAGCATGATCGATCGCTTCCATACCTCTTTCAATGCGGCCTACGATTCTTTGTTGAAGAGTTATAAAAAACGTGTGGTATTCTTTATCCATAAGAAATGGCTGTCAATGGGACTGGTAGTTGCTTCTATTGTGCTGTTGATTTTCTTCATGAAGATTACTCCGACCGGTATGGTGCCGAACGAAGATACAGGTACTATCATGGGTGCCGTGACCTTGCCTCCTGGAACTTCACAGGAACGTGCCATGGAAGTATTGGCCAAGGTAGACAGCCTGGTAGCCGCAGAACCGGCTGTTCAGTCACGTACTATTATTTCTGGTTATAGCTTCATCGGTGGTCAGGGACCTTCTTACGGTTCTGTCATCATCAAGTTGAAAGACTGGGAAGAACGTTCATTGATGCAGAACTCAGATATTATTTATGCGACTTTGTTCATGCGTGCGCAGAAAGTCATCAAGGATGCACAGGTATTGTTCTTTGCTCCTCCGATGATTCCGGGTTACTCTGTATCAAGTGATATCGAGTTGAACATGCAAGATAAGACCGGTGGTAGCTTGGATCATTTCTTTGAAGTGGTGAACAGTTATACCGCAGCTTTGGAAGCACGGCCGGAAATCAACTCTGCGAAGACCACCTTCAACCCGAGCTTCCCGCAGTATCAGCTGGATATCGATGCGGCAGCTTGTAAGAAGGCGGGTATCAGTCCGAGTGACATCCTTTCTACCATGCAGGGATACTTCGGCGGTTTGTACGCATCTAACTTCAACCGTTTCGGTAAAATGTACCGTGTAATGATTCAGGCTGAACCGGATGCCACCAAGAACATGGAATCGCTAAATGGCGTGAAAGTGCGTGGAAGCAACGGAGAAATGGCACCTATCACTCAGTTCGTCAGCTTGAAGAAAGTATATGGGCCGGATATCATCAGCCGTTTCAACCTGTACACTTCTATGAAGGTGATGGTGGCTCCGGCTTCCGGATATACGTCAGGTCAGGCACTGCAAGCCATTGCAGAAGTGGCTAAGGAAAACCTGCCGACCGGATTTGGTTACGAGCTGGGAGGTATGGCGCGTGAGGAGGCTTCTTCAAGCGGCAGTACGACAGGTATCATCTTTGTGCTCTGTTTTGTATTCGTGTACCTGTTGCTGAGTGCCCAGTATGAAAGTTACATCCTTCCGCTGGCCGTATTGCTTTCCGTACCGTTCGGTTTGATGGGTAGCTTTATCTTTGTCAACGGATTCGGTGCATTGGGTAGCATCCCGGCCTTGAAGATGATTGTCGGTTCTATGTCAAACGATATCTACATGCAGATTGCCTTGATTATGTTGATGGGTCTGTTGGCAAAGAACGCCATCTTGATTGTAGAGTTCGCCCTCGACCGTCGTAAGCAGGGTATGAGTATCTCATGGGCTGCCGTTCTCGGTGCCGCCGCTCGTCTGCGACCTATCTTGATGACCTCTTTGGCCATGATTGTCGGTTTGCTTCCGTTGATGTTTGCTTTCGGTGTAGGTGCTCACGGTAACCGTACATTGGGTTCTTCCGCTATCGGTGGTATGTTAATCGGTATGATTTTGCAGATTTTCATCGTTCCTGTATTGTTCGTCATCTTCCAGTGGCTGCAAGAAAAGGTTAAACCGATGGAATGGGATAGCCTCGATGAAAGCGAAGTAGAGTCTGAAATTGAACAGTATTCTCCTAATACGCATAAATAAGATTGATAATGAAAAAACAGATAATAGGAATGATGTGTCTGACTGCCATGATGAGCAGCTGCCACATTTATAAAGCTTACGACCGTCCGGAAACGATAGATGCCTCAGGCATCTATCGCGACCCGGCTTCGGCAACCGATACGTTGGCTTCGGACACAGCCAATATGGGAAATCTGCCTTGGAAGGAAGTGTTCCGTGATGCAAAACTGCAGGCTTTGATTGAAGAAGGATTGGCCAACAACGTGGATATGCAGGCAGCTGCCCTTCGCGTACAGGAAGCAAAAGTGATGCTGACTGCTGCGAAGTTGTCTTACTTGCCTACTATAAACTTTACTCCTCAGGGAACACTGAGCAGTTTTGACAAGTCGAAACCGACACAGACTTATCAACTGCCGGTTTCTGCCAGCTGGGAAATTGACTTGTTCGGGAAAATCCTGAATGCAAAGCGTGGACAGAAAGTGGCTTACGAACAGAGTAAATATTCTGAACAGGCTGTGCGCTCACAGATTATTTGCGGCATTGCCAATACGTACTATTCTTTGTTGATGCTTGACCGTCAGGTGGAAATCACGACTGAAACGGCTGCCATCTATAAGGAAAACGTACGGGTGATGGAAGCCATGAAGATTGCTGGTATGACTACTGAAGCGGCTGTGGCACAGATGCGTGCGGCAAGTCATCAGGTAGAAGCTTCTTTGATGGATTTGAAACGCCAGGTACGTGAAACGGAGAATTCATTGGCTGTGTTGCTGGCAAGAACTCCACAAACTATCGACCGTAGTACACTGGATGCACAGGTAATGCCGGAAGAACTGACAGCCGGGGTTCCGATGCAGTTGCTGGAAAATCGTCCGGACGTGAAGATGGCCGAAATGACCTTGGCTTCTGCTTATTATACGACTAATTCGGCACGTGCCGCTTTCTATCCGGGACTGAATATCACGGGTACCGCCGGATGGACAAACAGTGCGGGAATGGCAGTGCTGAATCCGGGAAAACTGATTCTGAATGCGGTGGCTTCACTGGCTCAGCCTATCTTCAACAATGGTAAGCTGATTGCCAACTTGAAAGTATCGAAGGCAGAAGAAAAGATTGCGCAGATGAATTACCAGCAGACGATTCTGGAAGCAGGTAAGGAAGTGAGCGACGCATTGTTCCTGTATGACACACAGAACAAGAAACTGGTGGAAGACCGTGGGCAGGTGGAACAACTGGATAAGGCAGTGACTTACACCAAGGCTTTGTTCCAGAGCGGTGATGCTACTTACCTGGAAATTCTGACTGCACAGCAGAACTTATTGAGCGCCCAGTTGAGCGAAGTTTCAGATAATTTCCAGCGTATGCAGGCTGTCATCAACCTGTACAGTGCACTGGGTGGAGGAAGAGAATAAGTAACCTTAAATATGAAGAAACATGATTAGTCCTTTAGCTTATGTGGATCCGTCGGCCAAACTTGGCAAGAATGTGACGGTGCATCCATTTGCCTATATCGACAAGAATGTAGAGATAGGCGATGATAATGTGATTATGCCCTACGCCAGCCTGATGAGTGGCACGCGCATGGGAAACGGCAATACGGTTTATCAGGGAGCAGTCGTTGCGGCTGTTCCCCAAGATTTTGCTTATACAGGAGAAGATACACTGGCCATCATCGGGAACCATAATGTGATTCGTGAAAATGCCGTGATTATCCGTGGTACACATGCTTCACACGCCACAAAAGTAGGTGATAACAATTTCATTATGACAGGTGCTCGCCTGTCACACGATGTGGAAGTGGGAAACCGTTGTATCATCGGAAACGGTTCACAGGTATCCGGTAACTGTATCATTTATGATTGTGCCATTCTGACATCGAATGTGCTGATGCAGGGAAACACGCGCCTGGGTAGTTATTCGCTGGTACAGGGTGGATGCCGTTTCATCAAGGATATCCCTCCTTATATCGTGGCTGCTCACGAACCGATTGCGTTCTACAGTATCAATACGAAGGTGCTGGAATATACCGGCATTTCTGAAACGGTGATCAAGCACATTGCACAGGCTTACCGTATCTTGTATAAAGCCAATACGTCTCAACATGATGCATTAGCCCGTATTCGGGAACAGATTCCCCACGGACCGGAAATTGAGAATATTCTTCAGTTTGTGGAATCTTCTCAATTAGGTATTATTCATTGATAGAAAAAACGATGGCAGGACGAAGAAGAGAAAGCAATCGTGAAGAGCTGAAAATGCGTATCGTAGATACTGCGGCAAAGGCTTTTAAGCGCTTGGGGATTAAGGCTGTCCACATGGACGACATTGCAGGCTCACTATCCATTTCCAAACGTACACTTTACGAATTGTTCGGCGACAAGGAACAGTTGTTGCTGGAGGTATTCAGCTTTTATCGTCAGTGCGTCAATCAAGACATGCAAGAACTTACTTCCAGGGCGGACAACGTACTGGAAGTGGTTCTTACGTTTTATGAACGAAAGGTCAACGAGTTGTGTCAGGTAAACCCTTTGTTTTTCCGCGATTTGCGCAAGTATCCCAAGGTGTTGGATTTCATACATGAAGAGCAGCAGCGAAATGATGTGGATGCTGTGAAGTATTTTCAGAAAGGGGTGGAACAAGGCATATTCCGTGATGACATTAATTTTCAGATTATCAATCAGACCATGACCATGCAGATGGACCTGTTGATTTACTCCGATATTACTTTACATTATCCTTTGGCAGAGATTTACAGTGAGATTACCATTCTGCACATGAGAGGGATTACTACGGAGAAAGGGAACCGTATGGTAGATGAATTCTTGAAGAATATCCGGGAAAAACGCCAAGGATAACGCTTTCATACCCAAATACCTCTATCTTTACAGAAGCCAGGCCATGCCTCGGCATAGTCAAAATTAGAAAACTGCGTTTTCTATTTGCCTCTGCACTCGGCTTTCACTATCTTTGCACTCGATTTTAGAGGAAAATTCATGAAGAATAGATTATTATACACTTTCCTGTTTACCCTTTTGGTAGTAGCAGGTTTGTTTGCCTTGCATTTCCTGCCGTCTCTCTCTTTCAGAAACAAGCCTTTGAGAAAGGTAGATTTGCTTTCCGATATACGTATCAAAAAAGAGGTGATGGAACCGATGGACTCCGATACCTTTGTCTTGCCTCCTCCCGTGAAGCCGGCCTTTGTGGATACCTGCAAGGACGGCATGGTTTGTATTGAGGAATATGTAGATTCTACCGGACGTGGCATGAGCCATTTTTATGAAGCATTGGGACAGGTCAATGCGATGGACCGCCCGGTGCGTATCGCTTATTTCGGGGATTCCTTTATTGAAGCCGATATCTTGACCGGTGATTTGCGTGAAATGCTGCAGAAGCGTTTCGGTGGATGTGGAGTGGGCTATGTACCAATAACTACCCAGATTGCTGGATTTCGTCCTACCGTTCATCACTCGTTTGGTGGATGGCATAGTCATGCCATTACAGATTCCGTTTATTTCGACCGTTCCCGTCAGGATATTTCCAATCATTACTTCATCCCTTCGCCGGGGGCGTATGTCACGCTGAAAGGGGAGAAGCGTTTTCTTTCCCGCATCGATACGTGCGACTTGTCTACCTGCTATTTTCTGGCTTCAGACTCCGTGACGCTGAGTGCTTCGGTAAATGGTGGTCAGAGTCGATTGTTTCCTATAAAAGGAAATGGGGAGTTGCAGGCCGTATCAGTGGGCGGTCGGATTGGTTCCATACGTTGGAACGTGGAAAAGCTGGATTCGGCTGCTTTGTTCTATGCGGTGACAATGGACCCGAAGCAGGGAGTGGTAGTGGATAATTTCAGTACTCGCGGCAGTAGCGGACAACAGCTGGGGCATATCCCGATGTCTATCCTCCGCCAATACAACCGGTTGCGGCCTTACGATTTGATTGTATTGCAATACGGGTTGAACGTGGCTTCGGAAAAGGTGTTAAACTATACATATTACAAGGATGCCATGAAACCTATCGTAGAACGTTTGAAGGAGGCATTCCCCGAGACTTCAATTCTAATTGTCAGTGTGGGCGACCGGGAATACAAGGATGAGAACGGTGAATTGTGTACCATGCCGGGAGTGAAACGGTTGATTCGTTACCAGCAGGCCCTGGCGGCAGAGACGCATGTGGCATTTTGGAATATGTTTGAGGCCATGGGAGGAGAAGGCAGCATGGTGAAGATGGTGGAAAGCAAACCGCAGATGGCCAATTACGATTATACACACATCAATTTCAGGGGAGGAAAGCACATTGCCGGACTTCTGTTTGAGACGTTGATGTACGGAAAGGAGCAATATGAAAAACGGAAAGCCTATGAGATGGAATAAACTGTGTGTATGGCTAGTGTCATGCTTCTTGTGTCTTTGGGTTACAGAAGGTGTGGCACAGGATGTAGTACCGGTGAAATCACGCCCTGACCGTCATTCCGGGCATGTGTCCGACAGCAAGGCCATGCAGCAGTTGCTGAAATTTATTCAGGTAAGCAATCCGATGCCTGCCAGTTTCAGAGAAACAACGGAAAACCGGATTGAAGACCCGACGGGAGAACTCCTTCCTTTTTGGCAGAAACTTTCTGTACTCGACCGTCCGCTGCGTATTGTGCACATTGGTGACTCGCACGTGCGGGGACATGTGTTTCCGTATGTGGCCCGCCGGCAACTGGAAGATGATTTCGGACGGGAAGCGGTACTGGATATGCAAGTGAATTACCGTACGTCCGGACTGGCGCACGAAACGGGAGCGGCGGGAATCGTTTACCATATACTAGGGGTGAACGGAGCGACTTATGGTTCTTTCTCCACTCCGGAGAACATACAACAGATTATCGACTTGAAGCCGGACTTGGTGATTCTTTCTTTTGGCACGAACGAGGCACACGGTCGTCGTTATTCTTCTACCGAACATATAGCACACATGGATTATCTGCTGGGAGAGTTGAAGAAAGGGTGTCCGCAGGCAGTTTATCTGCTGACCACTCCACCGGGGGCTTATGTGCGTAACGGTCGGAGGGGAGCTCGGGTAATCAATCCTCGGACAAAACTGGTGGTGAAGACGGAACAGGATTATGCCGCTTCCCGGAAACTGGCCTTGTGGGACATGTACCACATAGTGGGCGGCGAACGGCGGGCATGCCTGAACTGGAGTGCCGGAAACTATTACCAACGGGACAAGATTCATTTCACGCAGGACGGATATATCCTGCAGGGATTACTTTTACACGAAGCGATTATTAAATCATACAACAATTATGTGGAAACTCAACTGGACGGAACTCGGAATTGACTGGGATAGATTGAAGGATGTGCTGACGTATGATTCCACGCAGCCCATGATTTTCAGCAGCGGACTGTTTCTTTTCCTTTTCTTAGGATTCAGTCTGGTCTATCTTCTCTTGCAGAAGAAGACCACGGCACGCCTGCTGTTTGTCACTTTGTTTTCGTATTACTTCTATTATAAAAGCAGCGGTTTCTACTTTTTCCTGCTGGGTATTGTCACGGTGTCCGATTTCCTGCTGGCCCGCAGGATGGAGGTCACGCTGTCGGCATGGAAACGGAAAATGCTGGTGGTGTGCAGCTTGTGTATCAACCTTGGGTTGCTCTGCTATTTTAAGTACACGAACTTTTTCTATGAGATGCTGGCGCCTCTGTGGAACGGACAGTTCCAGCCGCTCGACATCTTCTTGCCGGTAGGCATTTCGTTTTTTACCTTCCAGTCGCTGAGCTATACCATCGATGTGTATCGCCGGGATTTGAAGCCGTTGTCGAACCTGCTGGACTATGCGTTTTATGTGTCTTTCTTTCCGCAGCTGGTAGCCGGACCGATTGTGCGTGCCCGCGATTTCATTTCACAAATTCGGCAACCGCTTTTCGTTTCGTCGGAGATGTTCGGACAGGGGATTTTCTTTATCGTGAGTGGCCTGTTCAAGAAGGCGGTCATTTCGGACTACATCAGTGTGAACTTTGTGGAACGTATATTTGATAATCCGGGATTGTATTCGGGACTGGAAAACCTGTTTGGGGTTTACGGGTATGCGCTGCAGATTTATTGTGACTTCTCGGGGTATAGCGACATGGCTATCGGTATTGCCTTGCTGTTGGGATTCCGTTTTCCGCTCAACTTCAACTCGCCTTACAAGGCGGACAGTGTGACCGATTTCTGGCATCGCTGGCACATCTCCTTGTCTACCTGGTTGC
The DNA here is from genome assembly GCF_025567125.1 of Phocaeicola fibrisolvens. NCBI lineage: Bacteria > Pseudomonadati > Bacteroidota > Bacteroidia > Bacteroidales > Bacteroidaceae > Phocaeicola > Phocaeicola fibrisolvens. The sequence goes on from NZ_JAOQJI010000006.1 coordinate 114,952, forward strand.
GCGACTACCTTTATATCTCTCTGGGAGGTAACCGGAAGGGAAAGATTCGTACCTACATCAACCTGATATTGACCATGCTGCTGGGAGGACTCTGGCATGGAGCTTCGTGGAACTTTGTGGTGTGGGGTGGATTGCACGGGGTGGCACTGGCCTTGCATAAGTTCTTCCGCAGTCTGCTGGGGCGTCCCAAGCAGTACCGTAGTCAGGGCCTGCGGAAATTCTTTGCCGTGGTGCTGACTTTCCATTTCGTGTGCTTCTGCTGGATTTTCTTCCGCAATGCCACGTTTGAAGCTTCTGTTACCATGATCCGGCAGATATTTACAGCTTTCCATCCGGAATTGCTGGAGCAGCTTCTGACGGGTTACTGGAAAGTTTTTGTGCTGATGGGAGTTGGTTTTCTGCTCCATTTCTGTCCTGATAGCTGGCAGAACTCCTGCAGTCGCGGCATGGTACGCCTGCCGTTGGTGGCACAGGCCTTGGTGATGATTGCTTTGATTTACTTGGTGATTCAGGTGAAAAGCAGCGATATCCAGCCCTTTATCTACTTCCAGTTCTAAAGAGGTGGCTTCCTGAGCGTGAGTGAGATGCAACTATTTTGAGAAAGAAAGACTATTTTTTCCTGAAAAAATTAGGAGAAAAGGGGGAATAATTGTATTTTTGTCACGCTTTCGAAATATCCTTTTGGATGGAGGACATTGGAAAGTGTGTTTATTGGTATTTGCGCCCGTAGTTCAATGGATAGAATAAAGGATTCCGGTTCCTTCGATTGGGGTTCGACTCCCCACGGGCGTACATGATAGCTTATTAGACTGAGAATGAACGGTTTAATAAGCTCTTTTTGTTTGTAAATGCATGCCTTTTGAAAATCGTTTTGAGGGGGTGGAGAAAACGCTTCGACGTTTTACTCCAAACGCTTCGACGTTTTGTCTAAAACGTAAAGGCGTTTTACTTCAAACGCTTAGGCGTTTAAGGAGAAACGTCGAAGCGTTTTCCGGCAAGTGCAAAGGCGTTTTCGAAAGGTGAAAAAAATCACTCTTTAAAGTTGACTGAACGATGAAAAACTACATGTTCGAAATTTGTGCGAACTCCGCAGAGAGTTGCGTGGCTGCCCAGCAGGGAGGTGCCCATCGGGTTGAATTGTGTGCCGGCATGCCGGAAGGGGGAACCACTCCGTCCATCGGCGAAATCAAGGTGGCTCGGAAATTGATTGATATCCGTCTGCATGTCATTATCCGTCCGCGCGGGGGAGATTTTCTGTACACTCCTTCGGAACTCGACATCATGGAAGAGGACATTCAGGCTGCCCGTCAGGCCGGAGCCGACGGAGTGGTGTTCGGCTGTCTGACTCCGGAAGGAGAGCTCGACAAGCCGGCCATGCAGCGATTGATGAAGGCTGCCCAGGGACTCTCGGTCACTTTTCATCGGGCATTTGATTATGTGAAGTCTCCTGCTAAGGCATTGGAGGAACTGATTGATATGGGAGTGAACCGTGTGCTGACTTCCGGACAGATGCCCACTGCAATAGAAGGGGCTGCGTTGCTGGCAGAACTGGTGAAGCAAGCAGGCGACCGTATCATTATTATGCCGGGATGCGGAGTGAATGAACACAATATCGCGGAATTGGCCCGGGTGACGGGTGCCAGTGAGTTTCATTTCTCGGCCCGTGAACAAAAAGAAAGCCGGATGCTTCTTCGCAATCCGGCTTTGTCGATGGGAGGTACGGATATGGATGAATACGCTCATCCGGTCACGACCCCCGAAAAAGTTCGTCGTACCATCGCGGCGCTTACAGCCCGTGGATGACGTGGAGCAGTTGCTCGCCCATGCCGATGGTGTATCCGTGTGACTCGAAGACCACGCGGTTGAACGTATCGCCCAGGATAATCACCGGCAGGGTGGGCTTGTTGCCCAGTTTCATGTTTTCGGCTATCATCTTGAGGATGCTTCCGTCCTTGTCGATTCCAAATACCACGTTCGATGGCAGGTTGGGGAACTCTTTGCGGTCGAATTTCCGGTAGGCCGCTTCGTCGGTAAAGAGCAATACAATCGTACGTCCCCATTTTTCAAATTCCGCTTTCTTGATTTCGATGTCTTTCAAGGCATGGTTGGTAGGTTCCTGTCCTACTCCCAGTACGCCGACAATGTAATAACCGCGGCCTGTGGTGCTGAGGATGGATACCTGTTCTCCGTTGTCCGGACGGGTGTACAACGCTTCTGAATTGAAGTTGCCGATGACACGTACTTCCTCCGTATTGTTGCGCATGCAGAGCGGAGTGACCGTGGTCTTGCCTTCTTCTACCGTAAAGAAAGAAACCTGGCTCAATACGCTTCCGTTGGCCATACGGCTGCCGGTTACCAGCATGTAATAACCCGTCGACATTTGGCTTCCGTTTTTCAGCAGGGAAGCCCAGCTGGCATCTTCCGGATGGTTCTGTAGCTGGAAAATGCCGTTGTCGTACTTCGACAAGGTGAAGTGGGTGTAATATTTCGGGTTGTCCAGTCGGGGAATCGGCTCGTAGGTGGCCTTCAGTATACCTTCCGACAAGTTGCCTCCTTCCGATTTTTCAAAGTCCACCAGCACCGGATTGCCGTTCAGACGGTAGCAGATGTTGCCGTTCACTTCATCCTTCCAAGCAGGAATGCCCAGACTGCGGGCAGCTGCTACAAAGAAAATGTCTCTGGACTGGGAGTCGGTCACCCGGCTGCGCCATACCCCTTCCGGTGAGGTGGTTGTAAACAAGGTGCTCAGGTCATTGCGGATGGTCAGGCTGTCCTTACACCATTTTACCAGCACTTGTGGGTCGGCTTTGATTTGGGATGCCAGTTCGGTAGGGAATGCCTTCTGCAAGTAACTCCGGTAAGGTGTCAGCATTTCGCTGGCAATACGCGGGGCCAGCACTTCTTGTATGTCTGCAGTGGTATCCGTGCCATAGAGATGGTCTTCCAGGATGGAGCAAGGCGTATCGCGTAAGTCTTTCTCGGCCAGTGTGCCCAGCAGTTCCAGTGCCCGTGTGCCCTGTCCTTTTTCTACGGCATGTGAAAGGAACTGCATGATGTCGGCATAGTTGCCTCTGGATTTCACGATGAAATCGCTGGTCCGTGTTTCGTCCAGTTTCTGTTTTTGGGCAAATGCTTTGGCCTTTTCTTCTGTCGGGAAGCTGGCCACGTAGGCATTGCGGATAGAATCTTCCTGGGCCATACGCAGGGTATTTTCCTTGCGTTGGGCCTCGGTCACCTCCGGCAGGTTGGCCTTTTCGGCAGGCGGTACGATGTGCAGGGTATCGGCAAACACGTCACCCGGACGGTGGGAGAGGGTAAGGGTCACTTCTTTTTCCTTGCCGAAAGAAACTTTTTTCAGTCCGAAACGTTGGTTGGAAGAAGCATATACCAGCATGTCGCCCAGTCCGGCAGAAAGCGAGGCTTTGCCTTGCGCGTCAGTCGTTTTGTTGGCTACGGTGAAGAACTCAGCGTAATTATAAATCTTGAACTCTACATGGGCACCTTCCACAGCCTTTCCCAATGAATCGACCACGGTGACGGTGACCGGCGCACTCTGCGCATAATTGTCGATGATGTTGATTTCGGTGTAGTTGGCCGTGGTTTTCATCACTTCTTCCGGTCCGTCGTATGCACCGAATACCTTGGTATGCATCAGCATGCCGCGGCTGGCCGGAGCGTTGAACCATCCCAGATTCAGCACAGGTTCCGGTTCGCAGGCGCCGAGGAAGTACCATTTTCCGTCCACCCAGGCTTCCACCCAAGCATGGTTGTCGTCGGTATGTGCCCAGCGCGGTGTGTAGACCTGGCGGGCCGGAATACCTACGGCACGCAGGGCAGCTACCAGGAAGGTGGATTCTTCTCCGCAACGTCCGTAAGCCGTTTTTACGGTAGCCAGCGGAGCGCTGGTACGGCTGTCGGTCGGGGTGTAGACCACTTTTTCATGACACCAGTGGTTTACTTCCAGCACCGCATCGTACATGGACAATTTTTCTATGCGGGGCATCAGTTCCTGGCGGAATACTTCGCGCGAATTATCCAGGTTTTCGTTGTTGACCCGTATGGGAAGCACAAAATGGCGGAAGATTAAATCAGGAATCTGAGTACCCCAAGAAGTTTGTTTGCGGTCCTGAAGTGTCAGACGTACATTTTTCAGGTAGAATTCGCCGGAGTAGTCGGCAATATCGCCCGGAGTCATGTAGGCATACAGGAACATCATGGCTTCTCGTTCTTCTTGTGTCATTTCCTCATTGAAAACCTCAAAGAGATTACCTCGGGTAAGAATTTCTTTTTTCTGGTTAAAGTCTGTTTCTACTTTTTGGCGGTAGTCAGTTTCTTTCAAAAAATGGTCGGAAGAGGTACAGGCCGGGAAAAGGCAACTGAGCCAGAGTCCTAGAATGGGAATAACTAATTTTTTCATGTAATATAAGGTATAAGTGGCGGATAAAAGAAAAGACACGGAAACGGGAGTTCTCTTCGGGAAGAGAAGTCTTTCGTTTCTGTGTCTTTTATAAGGGATAATATGAATGCTTCTTAGATAGGTTTATATTCTACAAAAGCTTCCATGGCTTCATAACAAGCCAATCCTAAGTGGTCATAAAGCGAAGCAGTTCCGCGGTTGCGGTCTTCACTTCTCTGCCAGAACAGACGTTCGTCATTACCCAGGAACGGAGCGCTTTCCATTTGCGACTGATGTTTCAGGATGGAATTGCGTTTTGCACGAAGTTCTTCCGGACTTAACGGTACAGCCATTTCGATGTTCTCGATTTCCCATTCAGCCCATGCACCACGGTACATCCAGATGCGGCAGTCTTTCAGCCATTCAGCTCCTGCGTTCTTTTCCTCATCGATGGCAGCGAAGACAGCGTCTGTACATACACGGTGAGTACCGTGCGGGTCAGCCAAGTCACCGGCTACGTAAATCTGATGAGGTTGCACTTCACGAAGCAGGTTCAGCACGATTTCCACGTCGGCTTCGCTAATCGGATTCTTTTCAATTTTTCCTGTTTCATAGAACGGAAGATCCAGGAAGTGGCAGCGGTTGAGCGGGATTCGGTTGAACGTACAAGCCGTACGTGCTTCTCCACGGCGGATAAGGCCCTTGATTGTCAGGATATCGCGTGTATCCATATCGCCTTCTTTCTTTGTAGAGAAGAACTGCTTGATTTCTGCATATTTGTCACTGATTACCTTGTCTTCGCTGTTCTCAAACAGTTGGTTGAAACCGTTGATAAAGTGCATGAAGCGTACCACTTCTTCATCGCCTACGGCAATGTTGCCGGAAGTTTCGTAAGCTACGTGTACTTCATGCCCCTGTTGTACGAGACGGCGCAAAGTACCTCCCATGGAGATGACGTCATCGTCTGGGTGCGGGGAGAATACTACTACCCGTTTCGGGAATGGTTTGGCGCGTTCCGGACGGTATGTATCGTCTGCATTCGGCTTTCCTCCCGGCCATCCGGTAATGGTGTGCTGCAGGTCGTTGAACACTTTGATGTTGGCATTGTAGGCAGAGCCGTAGAGTGCCAGCAATTCGCTCAACCCATTTTCGTTATAATCTTTATTGGTCAGTTTTAGAATTGGTTTGTTGAGCGTGGTGCACAGCCATACGATGGCACTTCTTACTAGTTTGTCGTTCCATTCACAGCTGGTTACCAGCCACGGGCGCTGGATACGTGTCAGATGAGCGGCTGCAGCCAAGTCAATGCAGACAGATGTATTGGCATGGATTTGCAGGTAAGAAGCGGGTAAAGTGTCACTTACCTTGTCTTCTACCGCACTTCGGATAATGTCGGCTTTATCTTCTCCCCATGCCAGTAGGTAAACTTTCCGTGCACTCAGAATGGTGTTAATTCCCATGGTGATGGAGCAGGGAGGCAGATTGTCTACTCCGATGTTGTGTGCAGCTTCCGAACGGGAGGTTGCATCAATCAAAATCAGACGGGTAGTCGAGCTGGCGTGTGAGCCTGGTTCGTTCATACCGATATTACCTTCCCGACCTACTCCCATGATGACAATGTCGATACCACCGAAAGTTTGGATGCGCTGTTCATACAAGCGGCAGTGTTCCGTAATGGCTTCCTGTGGAATTGTTCCGTCCATCGTAAAGATGTTTTGACGGTCGATGTCTATCTGTGAAAGGAAAAGCTTGTTCAGATGGTTGAAACTGCTTCCTGCACCTTCTGTCAAAGGGTAGTATTCGTATAGGTTGAAGAATACCACGTTGCGGAAGCTGACACCTTCGTCCTTGTGCTTGCGGATTAATTCGGCAAACAGCGGACGCAGGGAAGCTCCGGTACCTACGGCAATGGTGCAGAATTTACCTTCCCGTTGTCTGTCCTGTATTTTGGCTACGATTTCATTGGCGATTTGTACCACACCTTCTTCAATGGTTTCAAAAATGTGGGTAGGTATTTTTTCCAGTCGTGTCAGTACAGAACGTTCCACCGCGTTTTCAGGCCGATAGTATCGGGGAGATACGCGGTTCAGTGAGATTTGAGAGCTAAGATTGGTTCTCATGTTTCAACGGATTAAAGATTGTTTTTTTCGATGTCTTTAAAGTATTTGTAAGTGCCGACTTTCAGTTCATCGGTAGCAGCTTCGTCGCATACGATGATGCCGTGCTGGTGCATCTGCAATGCGCTGATTGTCCACATCTGTGTGATTCCTCCTTCTACGGCATGTTGCAAGGCACGTGCCTTGTTGTGTCCGTTACAGATAATCAACACTTCCTTGGCAGAAAGTACGGTACCTACTCCTACGGTCAAGGCTGTTTTAGGCACTTTGTTTACGTCGTTTTCAAAGAAACGAGAGTTGGCAATGATGGTGTCGGTAGTCAGTGTTTTCACACGAGTGCGTGAGCTCAGTGAAGAACCCGGTTCGTTGAATGCGATGTGACCGTCAGGACCGATACCTCCCAGGAACAAGTCGATGCCGCCGAACTTTTCAATTTCTTTTTCATAATTGGCACATTCTGCTTCCAAATCGGCTGCATTTCCGTTCAGGATGTGGATGTTCTCCTTGCAGATGTCAATGTGGTTGAAGAAATTGTTGAACATGAAAGAATGGTAGCTTTCCGGGTGAGATTCTGGAAGTCCTACGTATTCATCCATATTGAAGGTCACTACGTTTTTGAAAGACACCACTCCTTTTTTGTTCAATTCAATCAAGGCTTTATACATTCCCAGTGGGGAAGAACCCGTGGGAAGTCCTAATACAAACGGCTTTTCTTTTGTAGGGTTAGCTGCGTTGATTTTCTTTGCAACATAATTTGCTGCCCAGCTGGACAGAGCACTGTAATCAGGTTCAATGATTAGTCTCATGGTGGTTAGAATTTTGAATATTGAAATTTATTTTTAACTGTTTTCTTTGATTAAAATCGTCTTACTCCTGCAAATATATCAAAGCTTACTCAGAAAGGCAAATAAAAAAATAGATTTTTTATGCATGAGTTTTTAAAGAAAAATTCTACATTTGTAAATGTTTCTATAAAAAATAACGAATATGGGTCAGACTCTATTGACGAATATACAGAAAGGCGTTAAAAGTGCGCTCGTAAAGCAGCGTATCATTACACATTTGATTTATGCAGGCAGCACCACGATTACAGATTTATCTAAATCAATGGGCCTAAGTGTTCCTACCGTGACGAAGTTTGTGGATGAAATGTGTAGGGAGGGATACGTGAACGATTGTGGAAAACTGGAAACCAGCGGAGGGCGTCATCCAAGTTTGTATGGATTGAATTCGGATTCTGCTTATTTTATAGGAGTGGCTTTGGCAGTGCAGTCTTTAAGCTTGGGAGCCATTAATTTTAAGGGGGATGTGTTGCAGACTAAGATGGAAATTCCGTTTAAGTTGGAGAATACACCGGAATGTCTGGAGCGTATTTGCCGGGAAATAGAAACATTTATTGATGAACTCCCTTGTGATAAGTCAAAAATATTGAATATCTGTATCGGCATGACGGGACGTGTCAATCCGGAAACAGGATGCAGCTATACCCATCTGACGTTTGGTGACAAGCCACTGGCTGAAATGTTCACAGAAAGACTGGGCATTAATGTCTGCATTGATAATGACAGCCGTGCCATGGCATACGGGGAGTTCATTACGCGTCCGGAAAAGTGTCCGAAAAATCTTATCTTTGTCAATGTGAACTGGGGGTTGGGGTTGGCTATCATCATCGATGGCAAACTCTATTCTGGAATGTCTGGATTTGCAGGTGAATTTGGACACAACTATGGATATGACAATCAGCAGATTTGTTATTGTGGAAAGAAAGGATGTATCGAGACAGAAGTTTCTTGTTCGGCATTGTATCGTAAGTTTATAGCCCGTCTCCGTCAGGGAGAAAATTCCATTTTGCTGAAGGAAAAATCTATCGATGAAATTACTTTGGCGGATATTATTTCTGCGGTCCGTCGGGAGGATGTATTGGCTATTGAACTGGTGGAAGAGATTGGAGCAAAACTGGGACGTCACATTGGCGATTTAATCAATGTATTCAATCCGGAACAAGTGATTATTGGTGGTGAATTCTCTAAAGTAGGTGAATATTTGCTTCCGCCGGTCATTTCGGCTGTCCGAAAATATACACTGAATCTGATGTATAAGGATTCAGACATCGTATTGTCTGAGCTGAAGGAGAAGGCCAATGTAATCGGTTCTTCTTTGCTGTCGAGAAGTAAATTGTTTGCGTTGGAATAATATAAAGTATTTGGATAATATAATAATCCACGGAAAGAGAAGTAGGCATGTCGGTACGACTCTTTTCGTGGATTTTTTTGTTATAGGGAAATTGTTTGTAGACCTTGGTAAAACGCTTCCCAGTTTTCATTGAAGGACTGCATGGAGGGGAAAAGCAGATTGGCTCCTTCTTGCAGGAGTACTTCATTTGGAAGGGGGCCTGTATTCAAGGCTACGGTAAATATTCCAGCTGCTACTCCGGCACGTACGCCGAGCGGGGCATTTTCGATGACAATTGCTTCATTTGCTTTGATTCCAGCTTTTTGTAAGGCCATCAGATAGGGTTCAGGGTTGGGCTTTCCGTATTTTACATCAAAAGCTGTAACCATCAGCTCACGGTGGAAAATATCCGGGAAGTAGTGATTCAGTTTGTCCAATAAGGAATGTTGTCCGGAGCCGGTCACTACCATGGGAATAAGTCCGGTTGCCTTGATCTTATTCAGTACTTCGAGGGCCCCGGGCATGGGAGTTGCTTTAGGTAGACTGTTAAACAAATCACTTTTCGTTTGGTAGATGTTTTTGATTTCTTCTTCAGAAGCTTCATAACCTCTTTCCCGTTGGCTGACAATATTAATGGTGGAAGCACCCGTTCGGCCTTCGTGTAGATAGGCCTCTTCTCTGCTCAGGTTCATGCCGTATTGTTTCATAGCTTCATGCCAAGCTGTGGCATGGTTTTTCATGGAATCGAACAGCACGCCGTCCATATCGAACAAGACGGCTTTCAAGTTGATTTGTGTAAAATGATGGGTAGTGAGATATTGATGGATTTCTTGTTGAAACATGGTGATACATTTTTATAATATTCAGGCACGCATTACATGAATGCAATTCCTTACCTTGATAAATAATCAGGAAGGTGTTTTCATGTAATTCGTGCCTGTAAATGCAACAACGGAGTAACCGTCTTGTCTTATTTCTTCAGACGAGCCTGGATTGCTTCTGATTCTTTTTCGTATCCCGGTTTGTTCAGAAGAGCGAACATATTCTTTTTGTAGGCTTCTACACCTGGTTGGTTAAACGGATTTACTTCGAGCAGGTAACCGCTGATTCCACAAGCCTTTTCAAAGAAGTAGATAAGCTGTCCGAGATAGTATTCGTTCAATGAAGGCACGCTGACACGCAAGTTAGGAACGCCTCCGTCTACGTGGGCAAGCTGAGTACCCAGTTCGGCCATCTTGTTGACTTCGTCGATACGTTTTCCGGCCAGGAAGTTCAAGCCATCCAAGTTTTCTTCGTCGCTTGGGAAGTGGAGTTCGTGACTCGGAGTCTCAATAGAAACGACCGTTTCGAAGATAGTACGTTCACCTTGCTGAATCCATTGTCCCATGGAGTGCAAGTCGGTAGAGAAATCTACTGAGCTAGGATAGATACCTTTGTGGTCTTTTCCTTCAGATTCACCGTACAGCTGTTTCCACCATTCCATGAAATAGTGCAGTTTGGGCTGGAAGTTGACCAGAATTTCAATTTTCTTTCCGCTCTGGTACAATTCGTTACGAGTGGCAGCATACAAAGCAGCCGGGTTCTCGTACATATTTTCGTTGGCGCATACTTTTTCCATTTCGCAAGCACCGGCTACCAGCTGGTCGATATCGATTCCTGCAACTGCTATCGGAAGCAAACCTACCGGAGTCAGAACAGAAAAACGTCCGCCTACGTTGTCAGGGATGATGAATGATTTGTATCCTTCCTTGTCGGCTGTGACACGGGCTGCACCTTTCTTTGCATCAGTAACTGCTACGATGACTTTGCGGGCCATTTCCTTGCCTCTCTGATCTTCACACTGTTTTTTCAGCAGACGGAAAGCCAAGGCTGTCTCTGTAGTGGTTCCTGATTTAGATATGTTGATGACACCGAATTTTTTGTCTTTCAGGTATTCAGTCAGTTCAAACAGATAATCTTCGCTGATGTTGTGTCCGGCAAAGATGATAGTCGGATGTCCGGCTTTCTTTTCTTGCAACCAGGCAAAGCTGTTTGACATGGCTTCAATGACCGCGCGTGCACCCAAGTAACTTCCTCCGATACCTGCTACAACTACTACTTCGCAGTTTTCGCGAAGAGTTTGTGCGGTAGCTTTCAGGTCGTTCAAATGTTCCTTAGTGATGGAAGACGGTAAGTGCAACCAGCCCAAAAAGTCATTTCCCAAGCCTGTACCTTTTTCCAGTGTTTCCATACAAGCTTTTACTTTCGGTTCATAAGAAGCCAATTTTTCTTTGGAGATAAAATCCAAAGTCTTTTCCACGTTTAGTTTAATGTTTTCCATAACTGTTTCTAATTTTATCTAAATGAGTCAGTTAATAATTTGATTTCTATCATTGGGGATATTCGTTCATAAAGGATGTTGTAGACGGCATCTACAATCGGCATGTTCACGTGCAAGTGTTTGTTGAGTTCCTTGATACACTTGGTGCCGTAGTATCCTTCTGCAATCATTTCCATTTCAATCTGTGCACTTTTTACGGAGTATCCTTTTCCAATCATGGTGCCAAATACCCGGTTACGGCTGAAGTTGGAATAAGAGGTCACGAGAAGGTCACCTAGATAGGCAGAGTCATTGGTGCAACGGTTTACGGGATGAACGGTATCTAGAAAACGGTTCATTTCCTGCAGTGCATTCGAAACCAGTACGGCTTGGAAGTTATCTCCATATTTCAGACCACTACAGATTCCGGCTGCGATGGCGTACACATTTTTCAGGACGGAGGCATATTCAATGCCGGCTACGTCAGTGTTGACTGAAGTTTTGATATAGTGTCCGGCCAATTGTTTAGCAAACATCTTGGCTTTTTCTATGTCTTTGCATCCTACGGTAAGATAGGATAATCGTTCCAATGCTACTTCTTCCGCGTGACATGGACCTGCCAGCACGGCGATGTTATTTTCGGGTACATCATACATTTTGTGGAAGTAATCTGAAACAATCAGGTTCTCGTCCGGAACAATACCTTTGATGGCGGTTACGATGAATTTATCCTTCAGCTTGGTCTTTAGCTTTTTGAGGTGACTTTTCAGATACGGTGAAGGGGTGACAAAAATCAGGGTATCCGATTCTTTGACCACCTTATTGATGTCTGATGAAAAGTTGATACACTTCATATCAAAGCGTACACTTGTCAGATAGGCCGGATTATGTCCCAGACGTTTGAATTCTTCAATCCGATCGTCACGGCGCATATACCAGTTTATGGATTCAGCTTGGGTCAATATAATTTTTGCAATAGCAGTGGCCCAGCTTCCTCCCCCCATGATCGCTATTTTTCCGGGTAATTTCATACTCTTATCTCTTAATGAAAAAGCAGAATATGAAGAGTGAAGTCCATTCATTCACCCTTCATATACCTTCCTTCATTTATTTAATCTTTTCTATCCAGCCCGCCACTTCGTCTACTGTCGGGTTCTTCAGCTCCAGTTTGTATTTTTTATTGATACCGCAGATATCCTGATGGAGCTTTTGAGGATTGACATCTTTCATGTCATTTACCAGATTGTATCCGGCTTTCTGGAGAACTGGTACCCATTCTTCTGTTACACCCAGTTCCATGAACTTGGCCGGTGCATCTTTCGGGATGACTTTTTCCGGACGCATCTGTGGGAAGAACAATACTTCCTGGATGGTGTTCTGTCCGGTCATCAGCATGACCAGACGGTCCACACCAATACCCATACCTGAAGTAGGAGGCATGCCGTATTCCAAGGCACGCACAAAGTCCTTGTCAATAATCATGGCTTCGTCGTCTCCCTTTTCGCTCAGGCGCATCTGTTCCTCGAAACGTTCCAGCTGGTCAATTGGGTCGTTCAGCTCTGAATAAGCGTTGCAAAGTTCCTTTCCGTTCACCATCAGTTCGAAGCGTTCGGTCAGGTCCGGATTGTTGCGGTGCTTCTTGGTCAGCGGAGACATTTCAATCGGATAGTCGGTGATGAACGTCGGCTGGATGTAGTTGCCTTCACAGAATTCTCCGAAAATTTCGTCAATCAGCTTGCCTTTACCCATGGTCTCGTCGATTTCCATGTTCAGCTTCTGGCATACTTCCCGAATCTGTTCCTCGCTCATGCCTGTCAGGTCGTATCCGGTGAATTCTTTGATAGAATCCAGCATGGTGACGCGCTTGAACGGAGCTTTGAAACTGATCACATTGTCACCAATCTTGACTTCTGTGGTACCGTTTACGTCCATGCAGATTTTCTCGAGCATGTTTTCCGTAAACTTCATCATCCAGTTGTAATCCTTGTAGGCCACGTAGATTTCCATACAAGTGAATTCCGGGTTGTGCGTACGGTCCATACCTTCGTTACGGAAGTTCTTTCCAATTTCGTACACTCCTTCAAAACCACCCACAATCAGTCGTTTCAGATACAGCTCACTGGCAATACGCATGTACAAAGGAATGTCCAGTGCATTGTGGTGAGTGATAAACGGACGTGCGGTAGCACCTCCCGGAATAGACTGAAGAATCGGAGTTTCCACTTCCACATAACCTTTGGAATTGAAATACTCTCTCATGGAATTATAAATCTTGCTACGTTTCAAGAAAATATCTTTTACTCCGTCGTTGACTACCAAGTCCACATAGCGTTGGCGGTAGCGGAGTTCAGGGTCTTCAAATTTATCGTATGCCACTCCGTCTTTGTATTTTACAATCGGAAGTGGACGGATTGATTTAGACAACACGGTCAGTTTCTGTGCATGGATAGAAACTTCACCAGTCTGTGTGCGGAATACGAAACCTTCGATTCCGATGAAGTCACCTAAATCCAGCAAACGTTTGAAAACGACATTGTATAAATCCTTGTTTTCATCCGGGCAGATGTCGTCACGGGTTATATATACTTGAATACGACCTTTGGAGTCTTGTAATTCGATGAAGGATGCCTTACCCATCACACGGCGAGACATGATACGTCCTGCCACAGATACTTTGCGGGGTTCTGCATCGTCTTTGAATTCGGCTTTTATGTCAGTCGAAAAAGCGTTGGTTACATACTCGGCAGCAGGGTACGGATCAATCCCCATTGCTCTCAATTCGTTCAGGCTGTTGCGTCTGATAATTTCCTGTTCGCTTAATTCTAATACGTTCATTTGTTAGTATATTAACTCATTTTGGCTACAAAAATAAAAAACATTTTGCAAACTACCTCTATTTATAAGAATCTTTTAGGATAAAAACCCTGATAATAGAAGAGTTATTAAAGTATTCTTTACAAACTGTCTGCTTGAAATCTATATTTCAAATATGTACATTTACCTGTGAACTTAAAGTATTTTGATACTAAAATTTGCTTTATGTGATTAAATTGTTACCTTTGGGCGTTTCTAATAAATGAAAAGCATGAAAATAATCTTATTACAGACTGATATTTGTTGGGCCAGTCCTTCTGTCAATGTCAATGCCATTGACGCTGTGATAGATACTTATAATAAAGATGTCGATTTGTTCGTTCTTCCGGAGATGTTTTCTACGGGATTTTGTACGAATCCAGAGGGAACTGCTGAATCTGCTGAAGGAGAGAGTCTTCAATGGATGAAACAGAAGGCGATGAAGCGTAATTGTGCTATTGCAGGAAGTATTTCGGTAGAGGAAAATGCAAAATTCTATAACCGTTTTTTCTTTGTGCATCCCGACGGGAAAGTACAATGGTACGACAAAAAGCATTTGTTCACGTATGGTGGAGAAGACAAACATTATACGGCCGGTACGGAACGTGTCGTGGTGAATTTCCGTGATGTACGGTTTCTGCTCGAAGTGTGCTATGACTTGCGCTTCCCGGTTTGGTCCCGGAATCGGGGCGATTACGATGTGGCGTTGTATGTAGCCAGCTGGCCTTCTCCCAGAGTGGAGGCCTGGAAGGCTTTGTTGCGGGCACGAGCCATTGAAAACCAGTGTTATGTGCTGGGTGTGAACCGGGTAGGAAAAGACCCGTACTGCGATTATTGTGGGGGTACGGCGGCTATCGACCCGTATGGAAAGACACTTTCTGCCTGTGAAGATGGCAAGGAGGGGCAGGTGGAAGCCTTCATAGATATGAATGAACTGGAAGCCTTCCGGAAAAAGTTCCCAGTGCTGGATGATGCAGACGCTTTTACATTGAATTAACTTCTTATTTTATGAAAGACAATCATAAACTTTTGTTATTGGGCGACCAGGCGATAGCGCTGGGCGCCATTCACGCAGGAATTTCCGGGGTTTATGCCTATCCGGGAACTCCTTCGACCGAAATCACAGAATATATACAGGAATCTCCGATAGCGAAAGCGCGCGGGTTGCACAGCAGCTGGTGTACCAATGAGAAAACAGCCATGGAAGCAGCCTTGGGGGTATCGTATGTGGGCAAGCGGGCACTGGTTTGCATGAAGCATGTAGGAATGAACGTATGTGCCGATGCCTTTGTCAATTCAGCCATTACGGGTGTCAATGGAGGGGTAGTGGTATTGGCTGCCGACGATCCTACCATGCATTCCTCTCAGAATGAGCAGGATTCCCGCTTTTATGGCAAGTTTGCTTTAATTCCGATACTGGAACCTTCTTCCCAGCAGGAGGCCTACGATATGATGGCGTATGCATACGACCTCTCGGAGCAGATGCGTACACCGGTATTGATGCGTATTACCACCCGAATGGCCCATTCCCGTGCGGCAGTAGAAGTCGCTGCGTCCGGAAAGGAAGTCACTTGTACGGGACGTCAGTCTGTACCTTCCGACTGGGTGCTGTTGCCGGGAAATGCCCGTCGCCGTTATAGGGAAGTCATCGAGAACCAGCAGAAACTGGAGGCTGAGTCTGCACGTTCTGCCTATAACCAGCTGAGCATGCAGGAAGGGATGGCTGAGAAAGGAATTGTGGCTTGTGGCATCGGTTACAACTACGTGATGGAAAACTTTCCGGAAGGATGTCCTTATCCCATGCTGAAGATTTCACAATATCCTTTGCCGATGGAAGCCTTGACTCGTCTGGCAGACTCTTGTAAGGAGATTCTGGTGGTAGAAGACGGACAGCCTTTTGTGGAAGAACAGCTAAAAGGCATTCTTCCTTCTAAATATGTAGTGAAAGGCCGTTTAAGCGGTGAGTTACCTCGTACGGGGGAACTGACTCCCGACAATGTGCGTCGGGCCTTGGGGTTGCCAAGTGGACAGGTTTATGCAGCCGCACAGAATGTGGTACCCCGTCCACCGGCCTTGTGCAAGGGATGCGGACACCGCGATGTGTATGATGCCTTGAATAAGGTGGCTGCAGAATATCCGGATGCAAAGATTTTCGGAGATATCGGTTGCTATACGCTGGGGGCACTTCCTCCTTTCCGCACATTGAGCAGCTGTGTCGATATGGGAGCTTCCATCACGATGGCCAAAGGAGCGGCCGATGCAGGACTGTTTCCTTCCATTGCCGTGATAGGGGATTCCACTTTCACCCATTCCGGAATGACGGGACTGCTGGATGCGGTGAACGATCAATCGAACATCACGGTCGTTATTTCCGACAACCTGACTACAGCCATGACCGGAGGACAGGATTCAGCCGGTACCAATAAGTTCGAGGCCATCTGTCTGGGGTTGGGAGTGGAGCCGGAGCATGTCCGGGTGGTGGTACCGCTTCCTAAGAACATGGAAGAAATCACCCGGGTCATTCGGGAAGAGATAGAATACAAGGGGGTGTCTGTCATTATTCCGCGCAGGGAATGTATGCAGACGTTGAACCGGAAACTGAAACAGCAAAAAGTAAAGAAACAATGAAAACAGATATCATACTTTCTGGAGTGGGCGGACAGGGAATTCTGTCCATTGCCACGATTATCGGTGAGGCGGCCCTGCATCTGGGGCTGAACTTGAAACAGGCCGAAGTACACGGAATGAGTCAGCGGGGAGGCGATGTGCAGTCGAATCTGCGCTTGTCGGAGGCGCCGATTGCTTCCGATTTGATACCCTTGGGTACAGCGGATATGATTATTTCACTGGAACCGATGGAGGCACTGCGTTATCTTCCGTATTTGTCGAAAGACGGATGGATTATCACTTCGGCCACTCCGTTCAAGAACATTTCCAATTATCCGGAAGATGAAAAATTGAGGGCTGAACTCCATGCGCAGCCTCATGTGGTGGTGTTGGATGTGGAAAATCTGGCAAAGGAAAACCAGATACCCAGGTCGGCCAATGTCATCTTGTTGGGCGCGGCGGCTCCTTTCTTGAAAATCCTGAATGCGGACGTGCTGCGTGAAAGTGTAGGACGTATCTTTGCGCCGAAAGGAGAAGAGGTGGTGCAGATGAATTACCGGGCATTCGATATCGGTCATGAATATGTGAAACAATTGAAATTCTAAAGGCTTATGAACTGCGTGTTTAGTGAAGACCTGGTCAACTCTGTGGCCAAGGAAATGAAGGTGGCCGATTTGTCCAATGCGACCATCGGAGATGTGTTGCTGGTGGCTTCCCGTCTGGAAGAACTTACGGGTATTCCCTTTATCCGGATGGATCAGGGGTCTCCCGGTCTCCCGGCAAATAAAGTGGGGATTGAAGCCGAGAAAAAGGCGCTTGACAGGGGAGTCGGTTCCCAGTATCCGGCTGCTGCCGGTGTGGCGGAATTGAAACAGGCTGCCTCCCGCTTTGTCAAAGCATTCATCAATATTGATATTTCTCCTCGGGCATGTGTTCCCACTACGGGGTCGGTTGCGGGTTCTTTCGGAGCCTTTATCGCCTGTACCCAGCGGATTCCCGGGAAAAACAAGGTGCTGTTCATCGACCCGGGTTTCCCGATACAGAAGTCCCAGTTGCGCATTTTAGGCATTGCGTGGGAGTCGTTTGATATCCATGATTTCCGGGGAGAACCGTTGCGTGCCAAACTGGAAAGTTTTCTTTCCAAAGGAGATATTGCGGCCATTGTCTATTCCAATCCCAACAATCCGGCTTGGATTTGCCTGGAAGAAAGTGAACTGAAAATCATCGGAGAACTGGCTACGCAGTATGATGCGATAGTGATGGAAGACCAGGCATATTTCTGTATGGACTTCCGCCATGCGTTCGGCCGTCCTTATCAGCCTCCTTTCGTGCCTACGGTGGCCCGTTATACCGACAATTATATTCTCATGTTGTCTGCCTCCAAGATTTTCAGCTATGCCGGACAGCGCATTGCCTTGGCTTGTGTGTCCGATAAGCTGTTCGATACGCAGTATCCGGCCTTGGCCTCCCGTTATGAGGATTCAGGCGTGTTCGGGCCGACTTTCATCGCTTCCATTATGTATATGATTACTTCCGGCTGCACGGCCACTACCCAGTATGCCATGGCAGAGATGCTGGAAAAATCCATTACCGGTGAAATCAATTTTGTGGAAGACGTCCGTGAGTATGAACGGCGCGCCCGCCGGATGAAGCAGATTTTCACCGCTCATGGCTTTTCGGTGGTATATGACAAGGATGTCACCCAGCAGGTGGGCGATGGCTTTTTCTTTACCTTGGGCTATCCCGGATTGACGGGTGGTGAGTTACTCCGTGAACTGATGATGTACGGGGTGAGCAGTATCTCCCTGTCGACGACGGGCAGTGAACAGCAGGGTGTGAGAGCCTGTACTTCCCGGATGCGGGAGGAGCTCTATCCGGTGCTGGAAGAACGGATGAAGGCTTTTCAGGAAGATCATCCTGTGCCGAGCAAATAACCAAACTACTACAGAAATAAAGAAAAACACACTATGATTTGGAATCCGAACAAAGAATGTATGCCGCGTGAACAGATGCGTGAGCTACAGGGGAAACGTTTGTGCAAACTGGTGCAGTATGTGTACCATAATGTGCCTTTCTATCGGCACAAGATGCAGGAGATGGATCTCACTCCCGATGACATCCGGGAAATTGAGGACATCACGAAACTGCCTTTTACCACCAAACAGGATTTGCGGGACAATTATCCGTACGGGTTGATGGCGGCTCCTCTTTCGGAAGTGGTGCGTGTGCATGCTTCTTCCGGAACGACAGGTAACCCGACCATTGTGGGATATACCCGCCGCGACTTGTCTATCTGGTCGGAGGTGATGTCGCGTTGTCTTTCGGCATACGGGGTGACTCGGGAAGATACGTTTTCCGTGAGTTACGGATATGGTCTGTTTACCGGTGGACTGGGAGCGCATTATGGCGTGGAAAATCTGGGGGCAACCGTGATTCCGGCTTCTACCGGAAATACGGAAAAACACGTACGCCTGATTCGGGATTTGCATATCACGGGTATTGCCTGTACGCCTTCGTATGCCTTGTATCTGGCAGAGGTGGTGGAACGGATGGGTATCCGCAAGGAAGAACTGGGATTACGTATCGGTGCTTTCGGAGCAGAACCTTGGACGGAAAACATGCGTCAGGAAATCCAGAGCCGTTTGGGGTTGAAGGGCTACAACATTTATGGATTGAGCGAGATTATGGGGCCGGGCGTGTCTTACGAATGCCAGGAGCAGTATGGTTCCCATATCAATGAGGACCATTTCTATCCGGAAATCATCGACCCTGTGACGTGTCAGAACCTGCCGTATGGCACGCAGGGAGAACTGGTGTTTACCACATTGACCAAGGAGGGCATGCCGCTGCTCCGCTATCGCACCAAAGACCTGACTTCCCTGATTGCTGACCCGTGTCCTTGCGGACGTACCAGCGTGCGTATGACGCCGATTATGGGTCGAAGCGACGATATGCTGATTATCCGGGGTATCAATGTCTTCCCGTCACAGGTGGAAAGTGTGATTTTGGGCATGAAGGAATTTGAACCGCAGTATCTGCTGGTGGTCGACCGCAAGAACAACCTCGATACGCTGGAAGTACAGGTGGAAGTGCGCCGCGACTTTTTCAGCGACGACATCGGTTCCATGCTGAAGCTGAAGAAGACCCTGTCCGACCGCCTGAAGAGTGTGCTCTCCATCAGTGCGGAAGTCAAACTGGTGGAACCGAACAGCATAGCCCGTAGCCAGGGCAAGTCCAAACGTGTGATTGATAACCGAGTATTGGTGTAATTAAAGGAAGTGAATCTATGATAATCAAACAATTATCCGTTTTTCTGGAAAATAAGACCGGAAGAATCAATGACGTGGTGCATGCATTGGGAGCAAATGGTATCAATATGCATGCCTTCAGTATGGCCGAGACTGCCGATTTCGGTATTTTACGCCTGATCGTTTCCGATGTGGAGAAAGCAGTCGAGGTGCTCCGGGCAAAAGATTTTGCCGTGATGTCGACCGATGTGGTCTGTCTGTCGTGTGACAATGTGCCCGGCTCGCTGGCAGTGGTGTTGGAATATCTGGCCGAAGAGCAGATTTTCATTGAATACATGTATGCGTTTGCCCAGGCCGACCAGGCCCATGTGGTCATCAAACCCAATGATATGGCACACTGTCTGAAGGTGCTCGAAGCGCATCATTGCCGTGTGCTGGGGAAAGATGAACTTTAGGAAAAAGAACTGCCTGTAAAGAAATACTAAAGTAAAAAATCTCCTGCTTTCAGCCGGAAAGTTCGCATGAACTGAGGCTGAGCAGGAGATTTTTTGTATGGTTATTATTCAGTTTCCATTCCTCGATTGAAGGTCGTATTTCTATATTGCTGCTGGGGGCTGCTTAGAACAAGCTCCAGGAGACGGTCAGTCCGGCCATGACGATGGCCACCATGCTCATCAGTTTGATGAGGATGTTCAGGCTCGGACCGGAAGTGTCCTTGAACGGGTCGCCTACCGTATCGCCTACCACGGTGGCCCGGTGTACTTCGCTGCCTTTCCCGCCAAAGTTACCTTCTTCCACGTATTTCTTCGCATTGTCCCAGGCACCGCCGGAGTTAGCCATGAAGATGGCCAGGATAAAGCCCGATGACAATCCCCCTATCAGCAGTCCGATGACGCCCGGTACTCCGAACAGCAGTCCCGTCACAATGGGAGCGATGATGGCCAGCAGGGAAGGGAACACCATTTCTTTCTGGGCACCCAGTGTGGAGATTTGTACGCAGCGGGCATAATCCGGTTCTGCCTTGCCTTCCAGAATCCCTTTGATTTCACGAAACTGTCGGCGTACTTCTTCTACCATGTGGGCTGCGGCTCTGCCCACCGCATTCATGGTCAATCCGCAGAACAGGAAGGCCATCATGCTGCCGATGAACATTCCAGACAGCACTTTCGGATTCATCAGTGTGACATCGTAGTACATCATGAAATCCGTGAATCCGGCTTCGTGAATGACTACTTCCAGTCCGTTGGGAAGTTCCAGTACCGTCGTACCGATGCGTTCCAGTCCGATACGAATTTCTTCGATGTAAGAAGCTAACAGGGCTAGTCCGGTCAGGGCAGCCGAGCCGATGGCAAATCCTTTTCCTGTGGCTGCCGTGGTGTTTCCCAAAGAATCCAGCGCATCAGTCCGTTTGCGTACTTCTTCTCCCAGGCCACTCATCTCGGCATTGCCTCCGGCGTTGTCGGCTATCGGGCCATACGCGTCCGTAGCCAAGGTAATGCCTAAGGTGGACAACATGCCCACCGCCGCAATGCCGATGCCGTAGAGTCCCATACTGATGTTCGTGAAGTCAAATCCCGAGGCCAGCCAGTAGGACAGGATGATGCCGGCTACGACGGCAATGACCGGAATCGTGGTAGATACCATGCCTAGTCCGATGCCCGAGATAATGACCGTAGCCGGTCCGGTCTTTCCGCTTTCCGCCAGTTTCCGGGTCGGCTTGTAGGATTGAGAGGTATAGAATTCCGTAGATTGCCCGATGATGACCCCTACCACCAGTCCAATGACAACGGCACAGGAGATGTAGAGCCAGTTTTCCAGCTGCAATAGCCAAAGAATCGCGAACGTAGCGATGACAATCAGTCCCGCGCTGAGGTTGGTGCCCGTTGACAAGGCCCGGAGCAGTTCCCTCATGCCCGCGTCTTCTTTGGTACGTACGGCAAAAATACCGATGATGGACAAGAGGATACCGACTGCTGCAATCAACATCGGGGCAATGACTGCCTTGAACTGCATGACCGTATCGCCGGTCCCGATGTAGGCCGCCGCTCCCAAGGCTGCTGTGGCCAGAATGGAACCGCAGTAAGATTCATAGAGGTCGGCCCCCATTCCCGCTACATCGCCCACATTGTCGCCCACGTTGTCGGCAATGGTCGCCGGGTTGCGCGGGTCATCTTCCGGGATACCCGCTTCCACTTTCCCCACTAGGTCGGCTCCTACGTCGGCTGCCTTCGTGTAAATGCCTCCTCCTACACGGGCAAAGAGGGCCTGTGTGGAGGCTCCCATACCGAAGGTTAGCATGGTGGTGGTAATGATACACAGTTTGGCCGTCGGATTCAGGGCATCTTCCGGAATACATTGTTCCAGCAACAGATACCAGAAAGAAATGTCGAACAATCCCAGTCCGACCACTACCAGACCCATGACAGCTCCGCTGCGGAACGCCACTTTCAGGCCTTTGTTCAAAGAGTTCCGGGCCGCATGTGCCGTGCGTGCCGAAGCGTAGGTAGCCGTTTTCATCCCCAGGTAGCCCGACAGGCCGGAAAAGAATCCTCCCGTCAGGAAGGCCACAGGCACCCAGTGGTTTTGCAGGTTAAATCCGTAGGCCATGACGGCAAACAGCACCGCCAGAGCGATAAACACGATAGTGACGATTTTATATTGCTGTTTCAGGTACGACATGGCTCCTTGCCGTACGTACGAGGCGATGCGTGTCATGGCAGGAGTTCCTTCGCTTTCCTGTTTCATCTGCCGGTAGAAATATCCGGCAAGTGCCAATGCCAGCAGCGATGCGGCCGGTATCAGCCAGAAGAGAGATGTTTCCATATAAAAAGATGATTAATAAGAGGTTTGTTCAAAAATACAGAAAAATACTGAGATAGCCGAAAAACTTCATAACTTTGTATGCCGATAAATAAGTATTGTTATTGCTGGACTATTTTTTATTTTTATGAACTATCTATTATATGAATTTTCGCTTTGTGCCGCATTGGCACTGATGCTTTTTTTCGGGGGGTATTTTCTTCTTGGAAAGGTTCCAGATAAAACTATTTTTGATAATTATCTTCGTTCCCGTCAGACGATGGGAGTAGCACTTTTGGTTCTTTCAGCCAATTATCTGATACATTTTCTAGGTGGAATTCGTTTTGCCAATATCAATGCGGCTATCTTGATGAATCTTTCTACTTATTTCCTTTGTTATTGGCTTTTCAGTTCAGCACTTACCACGTTGCTGGATCGGTTCTATCTTACGCGAAAGCGTTTTACGGTACATTTACTTGGATGGTTTCTGTTTACTTCTCTTTCTGGATTTGTGTTGTTGGGATTGGCTGAGGGAGTTATACAACAAATGGGACTGATTTTTATGGCCGTATGGTTGTTCGTCTATGGCTTTTGGCTGGCTTGCAGGCTCATTTTGACTTACCGACGGGCTGTCAAGTCATTCGATGATACTCATTCCGATTACATTGCCGTCTATGTGCGCTGGATGTCAATTTTTACTTATTGGGCTGTCATTTATGGGGTGAGTTGCGGCTTGTTGACCTTTCTGCCTGACAAATATGTGTTTTTATGGATTCTTTCTTCCATACCATTTTATATCTATTTGTTTTGTTCTTATCAGAACTATCTGTTATTCTATGAGCAAGTGGAGCGTGTGTTGGAAATGAACCAGGATGAAGAGGGCCAGGAATCAGTTTCAGAAACATCGCATAATATTCCTCAGTTTTATGAAGGAATCGCTCGGAATCTCTCAAAATGGGTGGAAGAGAAGGCCTATACACAACCAGGATTTACCATTGAAGATTTGGCTCGTATGTTGAATACCAATCGTACGTATTTGAGCAGTTATATCAAGAATACCTATCATGTATCTTTCCGGGAGTGGATTACAGGACTTCGAGTGGAATATGCCAAACAGATGTTGCGAGAGCATACTGATTTAAGTGTACGCCGGATTTCTGAAGCTTCCGGATTTTTATCATTAAGTTATTTTACCAAGATTTTTGCGGAAAAGGAGGGATGTTCACCTGCCCGTTGGCGTAAGAAAATGGAAGAAATCCATCAGTAGAATGAGATGCAGTTGTTTGCTCAAATCACAAAAGATTACTGTGTCCGCAAAAAAAATAATTTGCTAAGATAGCAATGGTTTGCTGTGTCCGCAAAAATGAATAGATGGATGAATTTATTCTCGTAAAGTGTTGATTTATTGATGATTTTCTCTTTATTTTGTAGTGCCAGTTCATGCAGATAGTTTCCTTTTTCATAATTGGAAAAGATGATAAACTATGCTGTGAGTTACTTGTACGTGGGGAAACAACGGTACCATCGTGGTCTGTGCTGTACCTAGACTAATAAGGGGAAATTAGTTTATGAAAGCACAGCCCGGAATCAAGATGGTACCGTTCCCATGTGCAACACTAAGAACTTTCGGTGGCTGATGGGTTGGCTTTTTAAATGAAAGTGCCTTTTCATTTACTTCCTTTTTTCTTTTTATTTTCTTTATACCGCAGTGTAGAATATATATTCCACAGTGTGAAATATGTATCCCACACTGTGGTTTTTGTATTTCACACTGTGGGACAGAGAATACACCTTTGATTTTGTTTTCACTACTGTCCAATAAAAGTTAGCTAATCGGTCTTTGAAATTATTGAAATACAGTCTTTTAAGCAGTCCTTTAGAATGAAACGGATT